>QHVD01000043.1 GCA_003222235.1 Gemmatimonadota bacterium
CCCCACCACGCCGAGCGGCAGCGCGGCGAGGGACAGTACGATGACGTAGGCCGAGCCGAGCCAGCCCAGTTGTTGATCGGAGAGCGCCAGCTCCTGCTTGATATGCTCGAACAGCGCGTAGATGACGTTTCGGTCGGTGTAGTTCAGCAGGTTGATCAGCGTGAGCAGGCCCAGGGCGTAGGCCGCGTACGCCCCGGCGCCCTTCCGCTCGCGACTCCGCTCAGGGCGTGCGCGCGACAGGCTTCGGCTCCGCGCGCGCGTCGCGATCCGCCTTCGCCTGGTGGTAGGCCTCCGTGAGCGTCCGCATCATCTCCTCGCGCCTGTGATACAGCCGCTTGAGGCGGCGGGGCCCGCGCTTAGCGAGGGCGTACGCGGCGAGGATCGGAAAGCCCACCGTGTTGTCGACGTAGCATACGACCGTCTCCGGCAAGCGATCGGGGTCCACCTTCCCCCAACTCACCGCCTCGGACGGCGTGGCGCCGGAGAGGCCGCCGGTGTCGGGGCGGGCGTCGGTGATCTGCAGGTAGTAGTCGTGCCCCGTTTCGGCGATCCCCAGCACCTCCTGGATCTGCGGCTCGGTCTGCAACACGAAGTTCTTGGGGCTCCCGCCGCCGATGATGAGCACGCCGCTCTTGCCTCCGTGCCTCTTGGCGTGAAGCACGACCGCCGAGGTCTCGTTCACATCGGCGCTCACGTCGAACCGCAACCGGGACCCGGCCAGCGCCTGCTCGGCGACGTTCATGCCGATGGACGAGTCGCCCGGAGACGAGGTGTAGATCGGGACGCCGCATTCGTGCGCCACGCCGAGCAGCGACTTGCGCGAGATCCCGAGCGCCTGCTCGCGCTCGAGAATGAAGCCGCCCAGCAGGTAATGGTACTCGGCCGTGCTCATCGACCGCTGGAACTCCGGGCGCGCCGACACCTGGCGGACATACGCGTCGGTCGAGAGCAGCACCTCGTAATCGAAAAAGACGTCGTAGATGCGGACGACGCCGTGCTCGCGGAGCTCCACGTCGTTGGCGAAGGGCGTGCCCTTGTGCATGGCGAGCCCGAGGCCGAAATGCGCGTCATGGTACAGGTTCGCCCCGGTCGAGACGATCCAGTCGATGAACCCCGCCTCGATCATCGGGATGATGGTGGACATCCCGAGCCCGGCGGGCGTCATCGCGCCGGTGAGGCTCATGCCCACCGTCACGGCGTCCTCGAGCATCAACTGCGTGAAGAGCCGGCACCCATCGGCCAGGCGCCCGGCGTTGTAAGCGAGGAAGGCGTTGTCCACCAGCTCCGGGACGGTCTCCCGGCCCGTGATGGGCCTGGGATCGATGCGCGGGCCGCGCAGGAAGTCCTCGCGTGCAGGCATGGATCAGGCCCCTGGCGCTGCGAGCCGCTCGAGTGCGGAGACGTGGTCCTCCTGCACGTTGTAAAAGAACGGCGAAAGCCGGACGTGCCCCGGCCGCGCATCCGCGATGATCCCGGCCGCATCGAGCCAGCGGACCGCCGCCGCCGGGTCGGCCGCCGGGAGCAGGACGATCGCCGAGCGGTCCTCGGCGCGCGGAGCTACCTTCGGCCGGAGCCCCAGGTCGCGGGCCCGGGCGACGAGATCCTCGGTGAGCGCCGTCGTCACCGCGCGGATGGCGGGCACGCCGATCTCCTCGATGTACTCGAGGCCGCCGAGCTGCGCGTACACCGCCGCGAGCGACGGCGTGCCCAGCTCGAAGCGGCGGGCGTCATCGTGCCACTCGAGCGAGCGCGGCTCGAAGGCGAACTGATCCTTGTGACCGAACCAGCCCGCGATCGCCGGGGCGAGCCGCCGCGCCAGGTCCTCCCGCACGTACAGGAAAACGATTCCCGGGCCGCCCAGGAGCCATTTCAGGCCACCCGCCGTCACGCAGTCCGCGCCGGTCGCACGCACGGCCAGGGGGACCTGGCCCACCGATTGGTACGCGTCGATCAGACACAGCGCGCCCTTGGCATGCGCCACTTCCGCGACGGCACCGATGTCCTGGATCGCGCCGCTCGTAAAGTACACGTGCGAGGTCGCGACCAGCGCCGTCCGATGGTCCACCGCCCTCGCGATCGCCTCGACCGGCACCGTGACTCGATCGGGGCTCTCCACCACCACGACCTCCACGCCACGCTGCCGCTTGGCGAGCCATTGGTAGGCTACGGTCGGGAAGTCGAGTGATGTGACCACGACCCTGGGCCGGCGGGTATAGTCCACCGCCTCCGCCACCGCCGACAGCGCCACCGAGATGCTCGGCGCGAGGGCGATCTCTTCCGGCGCTGCGCCGATCAGGGAGCCGTAGCGCCGGCGCAGATCGCCGAGCGCCGCCCACCAGACGTCATACCAGGCCGACGCCCCGCGCGACTGCCACAGATCGACGAACTCGGCGAGCTTCCGGCGGGTCCGTTCCCCCAAAGCGCCAAGCGAGCAAGTGTTCAGGTAGATCTTGTCGCGAAAGATCGGAAACTCCTCCCGATAACGGGCGAGGCTATGAGCCGCGGTCCGGGACGAGGTTTTCACATCGCTTGCGGGGGCGGGGGCCATTGGCGGTCAATATACAGGAGGACGAGCACGCTCGGCACTTCTTCGCGCTAGATTCACACAATGCAGGTTTCCGCCGCCTGGTCGACGCTGTTCGCACGGCTCCTGCTTCGGGCAGCCGCGAGCCCGCGTCTTGGGGTGGACCTGGTGCGCCTCACCTGGAGCTTCCGCGCGCGCGACTGGTACCGCCGCGCGCCCTTTCTCCCGCTTCCGCCCCGCGAATACCTCCGCTGGCGGATGTTCACCGCCTACGGCGACGAAGCCGCGGTCCCCCCCGTGGAGGACGTCGTGCGTTTCGCTCGCTGGCGGCGCGAGACGATGCATCTGTAGCTCGTCGAGCCCGAGGCGTCGAGCGTGAATCGTCCAGAGAGAAGCGTCGCGGTGAAGCGCCGGGCGATGGAGCTGGGGTTCGCCGGCGTGGGGATCGCGACGCTCGAGCCGAGCCGGCACGCCGACGACCTCGACCGCTGGCTCGCGGCGGGGTATGCGGGCACGATGATCTATCTGCACCGCCAAGCGCCACGGCGGAAACAGCCGCAGCGCATCCTGCCGGATGCCAAGGTCGCCGTGGTCACGCTCACCAACTACTTCCACGGCGCTAACCCCGGGCGCGAGCCCGGGGACCCCGGGAACCCCGGGCTGGCGCCCGGGGTCAGTGGGGGAAGAGTCGCGCAGTATGCCTGGTCCGCCGATTATCACGGCGTGCTCGGGCGTCGGCTCGAGCTTCTGGCCAGTGCGATCCGGGAGGTCGCCCCCGGCGCCGCAACCCGCTGCTATGTGGACGCCGGGCCGGTCCCCGAGCGGGAGCTGGCCCAGCGCGCCGGGCTCGGCTGGATCGGCAAGAACATGATGCTGATCCACCCCGAGCTCGGGTCCTTCACGTTCATTGGTGTCATTCTCACCGACGCCGAGCTCGCGGCCGACCTGCCCTTCGACGCCGAGCGCTGCGGCACCTGCCGCCGCTGCCTCGACGCCTGCCCGACGGAGGCGTTCGTGACGCCGGGGGTGATGGACGCCCGCCGCTGCATCTCGTACCTCACGATCGAGCATCGCGGCGAGTTCACCGACGCCGAGCGCGAGATGCTGGGCGACTGGGTGTTCGGCTGTGACGTCTGCCAGGACGTGTGCCCGTGGAACGTGAAGTTCGCCTGCGCGAGCGAGGATCCGGACCTGGCACCGCGTCCGGACCTCGCGGCCCCCGATCTGCCGGCCCTGCTCGAGATGGACCAGGACACGTTCACCCGTCGCTACGGCGACACCCCTTTCGAGCGGCCGGGGCACCGCGGGATGCGCCGGAACGTCACCGCTCTGCTCGGCGGGACGTGACGATGAGCGAGACAATTCCGGCCGCGCAGAGCGAGCAGATCAACGAGATCCAGCGGCGCCTCGCAGAGGGGCTCGCGAGGATCGACCCGTACCACCGGCTCCTCGGCCGGCCTGTGCACTACCGGGTGATCGATGGATCCACCTTCGAGATCACGTACCGGGACGTGCCTGGGATCGCCGAAGCCGAGGTCCTGGGCGTGAAGCGCGTGATCGGCGCCGACTGCTTCTGTACCGTGGCGCCACAGACGGCGGAGTCCGTCACGGTGCGGTTCGTCGTGTCGTTGAAATAGCCGTCAGCCGTCAGCCACCCGTTCCTGGTCTCCGACCAACCTGATCACCGGCAGCTCCGGCGGATTGCCCCACCGAAACGGGACGGCCGACGTCCCCACCCCCGCCGACACGTAGAGCCACGTACCCCTCACCTGTTTCAACCCGTGGAGATACCGCTTCCCGAACTGCGAGGGTACGGTGAGCGGGCCCAAGAGCGGAAAGTGCAGCTGTCCGTTGTGCGTGTGCCCCGAGAGCATGACGTCCACACGGAGACCGGCTGGCAGGTACTCGATCAGGTCGGGGCTGTGTGATACCAGGACCCGCGGCACGTCGGCCGGCACATCCCCGAGCGCCCTGTCGAGCCGCACCGCCCCGTGCTTAAAGTCCCCGACCCCGGCGACCGCGAGCCGCCCGCCATCCCGCCCCCCTCCCCCACCCCGCTCGATCAGGCGATGCCGATTCTCGAGCAGATCCGCGCCCGCGGCCCTCACCGCGTCCGCCACCGCCTCGGCACCAACCCAATGGTCATGGTTGCCGAGCGCGCGCGAGCAACTCGGCCAACCCGTCGAGCTCCCGCCGCCGGTGGCTAACGAGGTCCCCTCCCAGGACCACCAGATCCGGCGCGAGCGCCGCTGAGCGCGCCGCGACTTCCCGGATCCACCAATCGGGCACGGCACGGCTGTGATGGAGGTCGGTGACGAGCGCGATGCGGTAGCCTTCGAACGCGCGCGGCAGTCCCCGGACCGTCAAGGTGAGCTCGGGCAGCCGCAGCGCCCCTGGGTCCCAACGCCAGAACGGCGCCAGCACCAGCTCGACCGCCGCGCCCAACGGCGCCTCGATCCGCCGCTGCCACACGGGGGGCCGGGGCGTGCGACTGGGCGGGTACGGCCGCGGATAGAAGAGCGGTCCGATCACCTCACGACGGCGCGCGAGACGACGTCGTACATGAAGCGGACGCCGAAGTTCAGGTCCTCGAGGCTCACGCGCTCGTCGTTCCCGTGCACGCCCCGTGACTCGGCCTCGTTGAGCGGGAACGGAGACAGGCCGTAGCTGACGATCCCCAGCCGGCGGAAGTAGTGGCTGTCCGTGAACCCGGTGAGTGGGGGGGTCGTGACGAGCGCCTTGGGGTCGCGCGCCCGGGCGGCAGCGACGATCGCCTGGAACAGCTCGGTATCGGTTGGGCTCTCGGTGGCGGGCCAACTCGGCCCCTGGGGCGTGATGGACACCGCGGTGTCGCTCACGACGCGCACGAGCTCTGCCAGGAGCGTCGCCGGCTCCTGGCCCGGGAGCAGGCGCACGTCGATCGCCGCCGTTGCGACGGGTGGTATCACGTTCGTCTGGTCGCTCCCGCGCAAGCCTGTGATCGAGATCGTGTTGCGCAGCAGCGCGTTGTAGGTGAGATCCGCGGTGACCGCTCGCACCGCCGCGGAGTCGCGCAACGCCGCCCGGATGTCGGCGAACCAGGCCCGCCGTGCCGGGTCGCGCTCGATCGTCGCGAGGTCGCGGAAATACCGCTCCACTGCAGGCGTCACGATGAGCGGCGTCTGATGGTTCGCGATCCGGGACAGCGCCCGGACCAGCCGGTGGACGGGGTTGTCCGGCGTCGGACGCGAGCCGTGACCCGACGTCCCGCGCGCCGTCACATCGAGCCAGAACGGAGACTTCTCGGTCGTGCCGACGCCGTAGTACTCGATCCGCCCGTTCACGTCAGCGCGGATCGTGCCCCCCTCGTTGATCAGGAACTCGGCGTCCCGAACCAGCTCCGGATGGGCCTCCACGAACCATCCCGCCCCGACCCCCGCGCCGACCTCTTCGTCTGAGGTCGCCAAGAAGATCACGTCCCGCTTGAGCGGCACGCCCGCGCGCTTGAGGGTGATGAGGGTCATCAGCTGCGCGATCGCCTCGCCCTTCATGTCGAGCGCGCCGCGCCCCCACACATAGCCGTCCTTCACCACACCGCTGAACGGATCCACCTTCCAGTATTCCGGTGCGGCGAGCACCACGTCCATGTGGTTGAGGAAGATGAGCGGTCGCGCGCTACCGTCGCCACGCACGCGGGCGTACAGGTTCGCCTTTCCAGGCCGGGGTTCGAAGATCTGCGACTCGATCCCCTCCCGCGCCAGCACCGCCTTGAGCCACTGGGCCGTCTTGAGCTCGTTCCCGGGGGGGTTCGTCGTATTGATCCTGACGTACTGGGACAAGAGCGTCGTCGCCTCGCGGCCGACTGCACGCCACTCCTCCGCCGTTCGGGGCACCCCTCCATTGAAGAGCTGGGGGGGCAGCATGACCGGCGCTGACGATGGGCCTATGAGCGACGGGCGCGGGTGGCGCGCGCAGGCCGCCAGGACAAGACACAGCCCGGTGAGTCCGAGACGGCGCACGCAACCTCCCCGATTCACGCGCAAAGACCGCGGTCGCACCCTTCGACTGGTGGGGCGCGAGGGATCGACAGGGCTCAGCCGGTGATGGCGAGATAACACGGGCCGAACAAGCTAAACGGCAGGTCGCGATGCCGCCACGACCTGCCGCGCATCCGCCGGCCCGCACGCCGGCGCTCAGTGCACGGTGATGGTGGCCCTGCCGGTCTTGCCCTCGCTGGTCGCGCTCAAGACGGCCGTTCCCGTGCTGCGAGCCCGGACGATCGCCTGCGCCCCGAATGGGAACAGGCTCAGGACGGTGCCCAGGCGACCGGCCGGTCGGTCTGGACGTTGCCGCCCGAGTCGCGCAGCTCCGCCCTGAAACCGACGCTGTCCCCCACCCCGAGGCTCGCGTCGCCGGGGATGACGGTGACCGTGGCCACCGGGGCCGGCGCGCCGACGACCTGGATCGCGAGCGAGTCGCTCAGCCCGCCGCTCGTCGCGCGGATCGTCGCCTTGCCCGGCCGGCGGCCGGCGACCGCGGCCGTGTCGCCGACTCCCCACACTTGCTCGATGGCGGTATCGCTGCTCGTCCACGTCACCGCCGGATTGGGGACATCCTGGCCCTGCGCATCTCCAACGGCGGCCCTCAGCGTGATCGTCCCGCCAACGCCGACGGAAGTCGGCCCGGAGATCCGGATGTACGCCCCGCCGGTCGAGCCCGCCTCGGGGAGCGACACCGAGAGGGCCGTTGTGGCCCCGGCGGAGACCTGGACGTTCGGCGTGGTCACGGCATCGAGGAAGGGATAGTCGGGCTGCTCGATCCGAACGATGTAGGTGCCCCCGCTCACGAACGCGACCGTGTATTGCCCCGCGGCATCGCTCCGCCCCGTCGCCACGACGTACCAGGTGAGCGGCGACTGGTTCGGGTCGCCGGCGTACACCGTGACGTTCGCGTTCTTGATCGGTCGGGTCTCGCCCGTATAGGCGCTGGTCACCACACCGGCGATCGTGCCGGTGGACGCCCGATGCACCGCCCGCAGCCACGGGAGCACCGTGAACACACCCGTGCCGTAGTAGTCGTAGAGGAAGCTTCGGCCGACGTCGAAGTCGATCACGATCTCGAAGGTGCTTTGATCGGCGACCAAGAAGAGCGGCTCCGCCACGAGCGCGTACATCGTGATCCGGCCGCTCCCCGGCCACGGCCAGGCGACGCTCGCGGGGGATCCGTTGCCCCAAACGACGGACGACCGGTCGGCGTCGATCACCATTCGGACGGCCCGGTACAGACGACCGCTCAGCTGGGCCTCGCCGAGCAGCGCCGTGGTGCCCTGCCGGAGGGCGAGCAGGTCGAAGCTGCGGTCCGGCTCGGCGATCGAGACCCACTCTCCCCCACCGCTCGTGTCGGGCTGGGCGTTGGCCTCGATGCGGACGATGTGGATGTTGACGCTGGCGACCGAATCATAGGGGAAGGGTGCGTCGGTCAAGAACACGCGGGCGAGCAGCTGGGCTCCCTGGGGAGCGTACACCGCCTCGTCCTGGTAGCACCCGGTCGCGATCAAGGCGGCGATCAGAACAAGCAGGAACGGCGGGAGGCGGCTCGGCATCGGTGGCTCAATCAGTAGGGGATTCGCTTTCCTCGGCGCTACCGAGCGCCGGGCCCGCGACGGCTCCGTCTCGCAATACCCACGCGCGGCCGTCCCGCGTCACATATTCAACGTCTCGCACGATGTGACGCCCGGAGTGGACGCGTGGGTACTGACAAGGTGGAGACGAGCGACGCCGACCTGGTGCGCCGTGTGCTGGCCGGCGACACGCGCGCCTACGCCGGGCTCGTCGCGCGCTACCGCGACCGGCTGGGCCGGTACGCCATGCATATGCTCGGGGATCGGGAGGATGCGGAGGAAGCGTTGCAGGACGCGTTCGTCCGCGGGTATCGCTCGCTCGCTCGCTGCTACGATCCGGAGCGATTCGGGGCCTGGTTGTACGGCATCCTGGTCAACCGGTGCCGCACGACGGGCGCCCGGGCGGCGAGGCGCGGGCGAGTGTTCGTGCGAGACGAAGGGGCGCTGAACGGCGTCCCGCACCCGAGCGCGGCCGAGCGCACCGAGTGGGAGGACGCGGTCCACCGGGCGCTCGCGCGGCTGGCGCCCGAATACCGCGAGGCCTTCCTGCTCAAGCACGTCGAGGATCTCGAATACGAAACGATGGCGCGGCTGACTGGTGCGGGCGTGTCGGCGCTGAAGATGCGGGTGAAGCGCGCTCGCGAGCAGCTGCAGGTGATTCTCAGAGAGGCGGAACGTGTCTGAGCACGATGAGGATGTGATCGAGCGCGTCGTCGACGAGCTGCGCCGGCCGGTACAGGTCGATCCGGCCGTCGATACGCGGGTGATGGAGGAGATCGCGCGTCTCCCGGTGCGGCGTGGCCACGGTGGAGGCCCTGCGGCGGGGGCGGCCTGGCGCTGGCTCACGCGACCGCGCTCGATCTCGCTCTCGCCGCTGGGCGGGCTCGGGATCGCCGCGGTGCTTGCCGCGCTCGTCCTCGCACTCTCCGGACGCCGGCCGGGCTCGCCCTCCACGCCGCCTGCCGAGCGCGCAATGCGGGAGTTCGAGTTCGTCGTGGTTGAGCCCCACGCCGCTCGGGTGTCGCTTGTCGGCGACTTCAACGACTGGGACGCCGCGCGCACCCCGATGCGGCGCATGCAGGGGGGCTCGGTATGGACCGCGGTCCTGCCGCTCCGGCCGGGACGGTACCGTTACGCTTTCTTAGTGGACGGCACGCGCTGGCTCGCCGATCCCACGGCGCCTGCCGCGCGGGACGACGAGTTCGGCGCGCCAAGCTCCGTCGTGACGGTGGGAAGCTCCTGATGAGGCGTCACTGCTCGTGGATCGCCTCCGCCTGTGCGCTCGCCGCGGCGCTCGTCGCCGGCACGGCCGCCGGGCAGGATCCGCGGCTCACCCGCCTCCCGCCGGAGGCGCAGGCACCGGTGGGGGCCCTCGTCGATTCCGCCCGGGCCGCCGGGCTCCCCGCGGAGCCGCTTGTGCAACGCGCGCTCGAAGGTGCGACCAAGCAGGCACCCGGGGACCTCATCGTCGCCGCCGTGCAGCGCCTCGCGGCTGATCTCGGCCGCGCCCGGGACGCGCTCGGCTCGACGGCGCGGCGGAACTCCACGAGGTCCGCGTCTCCAGCCCTCGCGGCGAGGGTGAGCACGGCGGCCGCGGCGCTGTCCATCGGGACTCCGCTGGCCACGAGGTCGGTGAGCACGGCGAGCGGCATGGTCACGGGCTGTCGGCGAGCCCGCCGGAGCTTGGTGAGGACCGCGGGGGGCGCCCCGGC
>QHVD01000044.1 GCA_003222235.1 Gemmatimonadota bacterium
GGTCGCGCTCGACCAGGGCATGGGCCTCCGAAGCGAGCTCCTGGGACCTGGAGTTGCCCAGGGCTCGAACGCTGGGCCGCAGCAGGGAGCAGAGGTACGACTCGAACAGGAGTTTCGTGAGCCGCGGCGGCCCGAGCATCTCATAGGCCACGCCGCGCGTCTTGGAGCGGCGCTCGAGCGCACGCAGGTGGTCGAGGGCGTAGCCGCGCAGCATCGCCGCTCGGTACGTGGGACCGGCGGTGGAGGCGTCCAGGGCGGCGACGATGTCCTTGCCGGTCGGGCGCCCCTCCAGCTCCATGAGCACGTATTCGGCGACCTCTTCCGGAGTGACGTACTCCATCTGCCCGAGCGCTGTGACCGTCTCGAACTCGTCGCGGGAAAACAGACCGTTCTCGCCGACGTCGATGTAGA
>QHVD01000045.1 GCA_003222235.1 Gemmatimonadota bacterium
CCTTGGCGAGCAGCGTGCGGCTGGGGCGCTCCTCCGAGTGGGTGTAGGGGATGTTGAACCCCATCCCGCCGGTGCCGCTCGTGCCGATCTTCACGTACGCCTTCGTCCCCGCGCCCTTGAGCGCCTCGACGAGGATCTGCACGTGCCGGATCAGCTGCGGCGTGGTGAGCACGAGGACGTGCCGCTCGACCGCCTCCCGGTCCAGCTTCCCTTCCGCCGCCAGCGCGAGCAGGCCGAGCGCGCTCTGGACGATGTCCTGGTAGGCGAACGCGGTGGCCGTGTTGATGCTGTCCACCACGGCATCGGGCCGGTATTTCAGCAGGAGCTGATACAAAAAGGATCGGTGCAGGACCTCGTCGGTGAGCTCGCTCAGCAGGTCGTGAATGACGAGCTGGCGGTGATCGGCATTCAGCATGATCGAGCCGCGCTCGAGGCGCGCCAGGCTGGCTGGGAGGAACACGTCCCCCCACTCCACGTCTACGCCCGAGCCGCCGCGGTAGGGCTCGAGCGCCTGGGCCGTCGCCCGCGCCTCGCTCTCGAACAGCGCGACCAGCACGATGCGCTGTGGAGCGGCGGCGAGCAGGCGGCGCGCCACGGCGTGTCCGACCAATCCGCTCCCGCCCAGAATCATCACCGTCCGGTCACGCAGTTCCATGCCGTCGCTCGATGGCTTCGATCTCCCCTGCGGCGAGCCGCCGCCATTTCCCCTCGGCGAGGCGTCCCAGACGAACCGGTCCGTAGGCCACGCGGTGCAGCCACTCCACCTTGAGTCCGAGCGCTTCGGCGAGCCGCCGCACGATGCGCTGGCGGCCTTCGGCCAGGGTCAGCTCCAGCTCCACGCTCCGTTCCGCCGGGCGCGCGCGGAAGCCGGTCACGCGCACCGGCCGGCCATCGATCACCGGCGGTCGCCCCAGCGCCGCCTTCACCTCCGCGAGCGGGCGCCCGTGCACACGCAGCAGGTAGGTGCGCGGCACCGCGTAGCGCGGGTGCATGAGCCGGTGCGCCGCGGCTCCGTCCGTCGTGAGCAACAGCAGCCCCGAGGTCATGACGTCCAGCCGTCCAACGTAGGTGAGCCCGGGCACCGTCGGGAGGAGATCGTACACGGTTCGCCGCCCCTCGGGGTCCCCGCGGCTCACCACGTAGCCCACGGGTTTGTTGAGCGCGATCCACGCCACGCCCGGCGGGCGCACGACCCGGCCGTCCACCGTCACGCGCTGGCGCTCGGGGTCCACGCTGCTGCCGAGCGTGGCTTCCGCGCCGTCCACACGCACGCGACCCGCGCGGATCAGGTCTTCAGCCTTGCGGCGCGACGTGACGCCCGCGCGCGCCAAGGCGCGCTGCAGGCGCATCACGCTCATGCGGGTGCGGCGGGCGGGCGCAGCGCCACCGACAGCTCCTCGAGCCGCGGCAGCTCGTCCAGGTCTTTCAGCCCGAGGATCTCCAGGAACTGCGGCGTGGTGGCGTAGAGCAGCGGCCGGCCGAGCCCTTCGCCGCGGGAGACCACCTCCACCAGCCCGCGCTCGATCAGCTTGTCGATCACGGCGCCCGCGTCGACGCCGCGGATCTCGTCCACTTCGACACGGCCCACCGGTTGCCGGTAAGCGATGATGGCGAGCGTCTCGAGCGCCGCCGGCGAGAGGCGGCGCGGGCGCAGCGCGAACTGCGCGCCCTCGATCGCGGCCGCATGCTCGGGGCGCGTCAGGAACTGCCACCCCAGCGCGATCTCGACGAGCTCCACGCCGTGGCCCGCGGTGGCGTAGGCCGCGCGCAGCTCGTCGAGCCCGGCGCGCACCGCGACTTCCCCCGCCTGCGGATCGAGGGTCATCAGCTCCTCAACCGCGAGCGGGCGCGAGGCGGCGAAGAGCGCCGCCTCAAGCAGCTGCGCGAGGGGGCTCACGCCGGATCACGATGGGAGCGAACGGCCCGTCCTGGCGGAGCTTGAGCGCGCCGCGCTTGGCGAGCTCCAGCAGCGCGATGAACACCGACAGCACATCGACGACGCTCGCGCCCTCTCCGACGACGTCGAGCCAGCTGCATTCCTCCCGCTCGCCGAGCAGCGCCTGGATCCGCTCGGTCGCGCCCTCGACGTCGAGGGGCCGCGGCACCACCCGGTGCAACACCGGCTCCGGAATGAGCGCAATCACCCGCTCTGCCGCCGCAAGCAGCTCGTTCAGCTCGATCACGAGCGGGGCGGGCGGCACCGGCCGCGCCTCGGGCATGAAGCCGCGCGCGAAGCGCTCGGCGCGGCTCGCGGCGGCGTCGGCGAGCCAGTCCACGAGCTCCCGGACCTGCTGGTACTCGAGCAGCCGGCGCACCAGCTCTGCGCGCGGGTCCTCCCATTCGTCGTCCCCCGGACGGCGGGGCAAGAGTGTCTGCGCCTTGATCCGCAGCAGACGGGCGGCCATCTCCAGGTAGTCCGCCGCCTGGCTCAGGCCCAGGTCGCCGATCACGCCCAGGAACTGATCGGCGATCTTCGCGATCGGGAGGTCGGTGATGTCGAGCTCGTCCTCGCGGATGAGATGCAGCAGCAGATCGAGCGGGCCCGAGAACTGCTCGAGCTCGACGACGAAGCCAGCCTGGTCCACGGCGCTGGGGGGGGGCGGCAACGTCGTCACGAGCCCGCCCCCGCCACGATCCGGAACCCACCGACCACGGCGAGACCGAGCTGCATCAGCCGGTCGGCCGGCCAGAGGAAGAGCGTGATCACCCCGGGGGCGAGCCAGCTGATGAGCAGAATTGGGATGAACCCCAACATGTACAGCTGCCGGTATTTCAGTCCCGCGCCCGGCGGGAGCAGGTGATAGAAGACATGGCTGCCGTCGAGCGGCGGGATCGGGATCAGGTTGAAGAACGCCAGGATCAGGTTGAGCCGCATCCCGGCCCACATCATCGTCTGGAGAATCCCGAGCGTCCCCGCGAGGGCCGGCAGCGCGCCGGCCATCATCCCAACGACGGCGTAAAGCCCTCCGAACACCACGAACAGAATGAGGTTCACCACAATCCCCGCCAGCGACACGATCACGTCACCCCGCACGAACTTGCGATACTTGCGCGGGTTCACCGGCACCGGCTTGGCCCCGCCGAACGTGTAGGTGCCGCCGGACGCGAACCACAGCATCACCGGCAGCAAGACGGTCATGAAGGGGTCGATATGTTTGAGGGGATTCAGCGTAAGCCGCCCGAGCATGTAGGCGGTGTCGTCGCCTTGGCGGTAAGCGGCCTCGGCGTGAGCGTATTCGTGGGCGACCATCGAGAACAGCAACACGGGCGCCCAGACGAGGATGTCGAACGAAATTGCCGAGCTCGGCCGTTGCGAAGAGCCTAAGATAACCGCGGCCCGGTACGCCGGTCAACGGCGTAGCGCCTTGACCGACCTGCACTTACCGCCTAAGTTCCGCGCCTCAGCCAACAGGATCTCCGGTGCCGAGGATCAAGTCCGCGAAGAAGGCGATGCGTCAGGCGCGCGCGCACTACCAGACGAATCGGGCACAACGCTCGGCGGTACGCACGGCGCTCAAGCACGTCCGGGAAGCCAAGTCTCCGGACCAGGCCACCGTGGCCTACCGCGCCGCCGTCCGGCTGCTCGACCGGGCCGCCCGCAAGGGGCTCATCCACGCCAACAACGCGGCGCGGCACAAGTCCCGGTTGGCGGCGGCGGTCAGGAAGCTCGGCAAGACTTAGGAATGCGCTCCCGGAACTGGGCTTCGACACGCTGGTGCCGCAGGTGGTCGATCGCGCGGTTTCGCGCCGCGCGGAACAGGTAGATGTTGAGCGGAACGGTGGGCTGCCACTCGTGGCGTTGCTCCCACAGGTGCAGGAACAGGTCCTGGATCACCTCCTCGGCGGCTTCTCGGGAGTGCACCCAGCTCGTGACGAACGCGCCCGAGGTCGTTCTTGTATGCCCGGAACATCGCCTCGAAGGCCGGGACGTCGCCGGTACGGATGCTCTCGACCCACGCCCGATCCCGCGACTCTCGGGACGAGTCGAGAGCATCGAGCGCAATATCGCGCCGGTCCGGCTGCAGAGGCATAGTGCGAACAGATGTACCGCGTACCGTGGAGGCACGCCAGAGGCGTCGGATCCGACAGCTGAGGACCGTCGGCGCCGAGCACGCTTCACATGGATATCCAACCACGGCGGCGGTAGTCGCGCGCTAAGCCTTCTTCGCTACCGCCCCCGCCAGGGCCTCAGAGACATAACCGAGCAGGCCGCCCAGGATGAGCGACACCGCCGTCATCACGTAGTCGGTGGCCGTGTCGTGCTTGCTGCCGACCGTGACCGCGGCCCCGATGAACGCGCCGGGTATGAACGACAGCAGCGCGATTCTGGATTGCAGGACCATCAGGAAGGCGATCACGCCCACCAGAATGGCCAACACCGCGCTGCTCCCGCCCAGCAGACCCACCAGCTGCAGGGCGATGAACGCATAGATGAGTCCAGAGACATTCGCAGCCACCGTCTTCTGGAACCCCTGCATCTTGCCGCCGGCGGCGAAGAAGCACCCCCACGCGACAATCGCCGCCCAAACAGACAGTTGGGCGACCACGCCGACCGCGATGTACGTCCAGACGGCGATCAGCACCCCGATGCTCACTGCCAGCGCCATTAGCATGTCCATACGCCCGAGCCTCCTCCGGAGGATAGAAGCGACAACGGCTCGTGCGCGCACCGAGGGAGAGTGCAGCGGGTGAGCCGTTCCAGCGCAGTGTGACCATGTGGCACCCAGCCCTCTTCCCGACATCTGCGAGGGTACGCGAGAAGATGCCGGCGCAGCGCACAACGCGCCAGGGGAGCCATTTGGCGCGGTCGCGAAAGCACGAAGCCGGCTCCGCCCTCACTGATCGGAGTCCTGGTCTGGACGGTCCCGCCGCTCGAGCCATTCCTTGACCACGAAGCCGAGCGTGGCGCCGAAGCCGGCGCTCGCAAGACCGAGAAGCAGCTTTCCTGTCACAACCAACCCGCCCATGTGTCATCGCTCCTGCGCTGCCCCGGTAACGCGAACGCCCCCACCGTTCGGGGATCGACGGTGGGGGCGTTGACGGCCGGCCGCTCCAGCCGCGTACAACCTATCTGCCACGCATTCGATCGGGCGCGAGAGTCTGCGTCGCAACCGGCGTGCCAAGATTTCGTGGGACGCACGGCGCGATCGTGTGCGGACAAACGTCATGGCGAGCGGGGCGCATCATGAATTGCAGCATACTCAGGCACAATGCGGCGGGTCAACGCCCCGATCGGGTGGGCGCCAGACCTCCTCCTTAAGGTGTATCCGGAACCCATTCGAGGTGATTCTGGTCGAGCTGAAAACGCCGAGGGCCCAAAACAGACCGACCTGAGCGGCGCAGCCGTGCGGATCGCCCATGCCGCAAGGGGAGCAAGAGAAAAGTTGAGCCACCTCTCTCCGAAACGGGTGTCGTCCGATCTGTTGTTGTAGCCGCCACCCACAGGGTCGGACGGACGTCTCGGCGCATGCAGTGACGACATGAGGTAATTCCCAAGCCTCTTCGCCTCTCGAGCAGCTCCCGGGCCCGGCCACCCAGCGTGCGCCGGGTTTTTTGTCGTGTCATGACGCCAACGCAGCAACGAGACGGAGGGAGACCCGCAGGACATGACATCGAGCGCCTTCGTTCTGGTCCTCACGACACTGCTCGCCGCGACGGTCAACGGCGCGCTGGGCTACGGGTTCTCCTCGATCACCGCGCCGGTAGCCCTGCTCTTCTACACCAATCGGATCCTCAACCCGGCCCTCGTCTGGGTCGAGCTGCCCTTGAACGCGTACGTCCTCTGGGTCAATCGGGCGAGCGTCCCGCACGTATGGCGCAGGGTCCTGCCGACCATCATCGGCCTCGCGCCAAGCGTGGTGCTGGGTACCTCGCTGGTCCACCGAGTACACCCGGGGTGGCTCAAGCTCGGGACGTTCGCCGTGCTGCTGCCGCTGATTCTCCTGCAGGCGGCCGGGTTTCGCCGGCCGATCAAGGCCGAGCGCCGAGTCGGGCTGCTGTTCGGGGGCGGCCTCGGCGTGCTGTACTCCGTCACGACGATCTCCGGTCCGCCGCTGGCCGTGATGTTGAGCAACCAGGGCTTCACGAAGCAGGACTTTCGAGCCGGGCTCGGACTCGTCCGGCTCGCCGAGTCGACGTTCACCGCAGCGGCGTACGGCATGGCCGGCATGTTCTCCGCCGAGAGCGCCGGTCTCCTTCCCTACATCCTCCCGAGCCTCGTCGTGGGGATTCCGCTCGGCGTCCGCCTCATTCACCACGTGCGACCGGAGACCTTCCGGCGCGTCTGCATGAGCTTCGACGCCTGGGTCGTGGGCTACGGCATCTCGACGCTGCTGCGGCAGCTACACGTGATCGAAAGCGGCGCCGCGTTCTCGGTCCTGGCTGCGGTAGGGCTGCTCGATGTCTGGCTCCTGTATCGATTCTTCCGGCATCAGAGACTCGAGGCGGGCGCGGCGGTGGGCCCCGGCGACCGTGTCTACGTCTCGCCTCGGACCGACCGAGCGCTCGCTCGCTCGGGTTCTCCGGCGCCGTGAGGCGCGCGTCGGTGCACGGGGGACGGCGTTCGCGCAGCTGGCCCTCCAGCGGGGCGATCGCGTCTACGTGAAATACGCGCCAACTCAATAGGGGAGGGACCGCTGCCTGCGTTTGTGCGCAGTGCCAGCGCAAGGCTTCTCACCCACCTGCAGGTCCCGCGTTACCATCCCGCCAGCGGTCTCGAGTACGAGCCGCTGGGTGAGAGTCGGCTACAAGAGCGTCCCGCGGAGCACGAGCAGCGCAATCCCAAAGTAGATACACAGGCCGGTGACATCCACCAGCGTGGCGACGAACGGCGCCGACGCCGTAGCCGGATCGAACCCGAGTCTCCGCAACATGAACGGCAGCATGCTCCCGGTAAGCGTCCCGAAGCCGACGACGCCAATCAGCGCTCCGAACACGGTGACGGCGACGAGCACGTAGTGCGGGCCGTAATCGGTGAAGTGTAAATGCTGCCACAGCACGATCCGGAGGAAGCCGATGGATCCCAGAAACGCGCCGAGCGCGACGCCGGCAACGATTTCTCGGCCGAACACCTTCCACCAGTCGCGCAGCCTCAGCTCGTGCAGCGCGAGCGCCCGGATGATCAACGACGTCGCCTGAGATCCGGAGTTGCCGCCGCTGCTGATGATCAGCGGGACGAACAGCGCCAGCACGACCGCGCGCGCAATTTCCGTCTCGAAGAAGCCCATCGCGGTGGCCGTCAGCATCTCTCCGATGAACAGCGCAGCCAGCCATCCCCCGCGCTTCCGCAGCATCGTCGCCAGACTCACGTCGAGGTAAGACGCTCCCAGCGCCTCGGATCCGCCGAGCCGCTGGATGTCTTCGGTGGCTCGCTGCTCCGCTATGTCGAGCACGTCGTCGGCCGTGATGATACCGAGCAGGTATCCGTGATCATCGGTGACGGGAAGCGCTGTGCGGTCGTACTTTGCGAACGCCTTCAGCACGGCGTCACGATCGTCCGTGGCTCGAACCGACACCAGCTCGGGATCGTCGATCTCCAGAACCTGGGTGTCGGCGT
>QHVD01000046.1 GCA_003222235.1 Gemmatimonadota bacterium
AGGTCATCCTGGTCGGGGGCCAGACGCGGATGCCCAAGGTTCAGGAGACCGTCCAGAAGGTCTTCGGGAAGGAGCCGCACAAGGGCGTCAACCCGGATGAAGTCGTGGCGATCGGCGCGGCGATCCAGGGCGGCGTGCTGGCAGGTGAGGTGAAAGACGTGTTGCTGCTCGACGTCACGCCCCTGTCGCTGGGCATCGAGACCCTGGGCGGAGTCACGACCGTGCTCATTCCGCGCAACACGACGATCCCGACGAAGAAGTCGGAGACCTTCTCGACGGCGGAGGACAGCCAGACCACGGTCGAGATTCACGTGCTGCAGGGCGAGCGTCAGATGGCGGTCGACAACCGAACGATCGGCAAGTTCCAGCTCACCGGGATTCCACCCGCGCCGCGCGGGGTGCCGCAGATCGAGGTAACGTTCGACATCGACCAACGGCATCCTGCACGTGTCCGCCAAGGACAAGGCGACGGGCAAGGAGCAGAAGATCCGCATCGAGGCCTCGTCGGGACTCGCCGACAGGGACATCGACAAGATGGTCAAGGATGCGGAGGCGCACGCGGCCGAGGACAAGCGGCGGCGCGAGGAGATCGAGCGGCGCAACCGCCTCGACACGCTGGTGTATGAGGTGGAGAAAAACTCGAAAGACTGGACCAACAAGCTCGACGGCTCGCTCAAGTCGCGGCTCGACGGCGCCGTGGATGGCGCCAAGCAGGCGCTCCGGAGCGGCAATCCGGACGAGATCTCGCGGGCGCTGGACGAGCTGCAGCAGGCCTACTCGGCGGCGGGGGCGTCGCTGTACGCGTCGCAGCGCGGCGCGGGCACCGCTCCCGGTGCCGAGGCGCCGGCCGGCGAAGCGGCGGGCGAGGCCGCGGGCAAGAAGGACAACGTGGTCGACGCGGACTACGAGATCGTCGACGACGACAAGAAGTCGAAGTAAAACCCTCTAACGATCGAGACGGCAATGCCGGTACGGACGCGGGACTGGTTGAAGTTTGGTGGCCTGGTGGCGATTGCATTCGTCGTCGGCTTGGCGTTCGCCTCCACGCTGAATCTCCCCAAGACGGGCGGCGCGGCGGAGTCGCCGGTCGCAGCCCAATCCGCCGTGCCCGCCAATCAGATGCCCCAGGTCAAGCCGGCCGCCGAGCTCGGGGACGCGTTCGTCAGCATCGCCGAGCACGTGAAGCCGGCGGTGGTGTTCATCAAGTCGCAGCACGTCGAGCGCTCCGACGCCCAGCGGCTGCCGCCGGGCTTCGAGGACTTCTTTCCGCAGTTCCGGCGCCGGCCGCAGGTCGAGCAGGGCTCGGGTTCGGGCTTCATCGTCTCGCCCGACGGCTATATCCTCACGAACAACCACGTCGTCGCGGGCGCGGACCGCGTGACGGTGAAGCTGTACGACAAGCGGGAATTCACGGCCAAGGTGGCCGGCACCGATCCCAACACCGACGTGGCGGTGATCAAGATCGACGCCCACGGCCTGCCTACCGTGGCGTTCGGCAACTCCGACTCGACCCGCGTGGGTGAGTGGGCGCTCGCCATCGGAAACCCGCTGGGCGAGGCATTCGCCTTCACCGTGACGGCGGGCATCGTGAGCGCGAAGGGGCGGCTGCTCGGCGGCCTGCCCCAGCCACGCTACGGCATTCAGGACTTCATCCAGACCGACGCGGCGATCAACCCGGGGAACTCCGGCGGACCGCTCGTGAACATCCGCGGTCAGGTGATCGGCATCAACTCCGCGATCGCGAGCGAGACCGGGTTTTACGCGGGCTACGGGTTCGCGATCCCGATCAACCTCGCTCGCACCGTGATGGACCAGCTCGTGAAGACCGGGCACGTCGAGCGGGCGGTCATGGGAATCGCGATCCGCGACGTGACTCAGGAAGACGCCGACGCCGTGGGCTTGAAGCAGATCGCCGGCGTCGTAGTGAACAGCTATACGAACGACGATTCCCCTGCGAAGGCGGCGGGGGTCCAGCCGGGCGACGTCATCGTCGCGCTGGACGGCCAGCCCGTGGAGAACGTGCCGCAGCTACAGCAGAAGGTGGGGTTCAAGCGGCCGGGCGAAACAGTGGACGTGACGGTGCTGCGTCAGGGCGGCGACAAGAAGACGTTGACCGTGCGGCTGGCGCGGGCGCCGAGCGACTCCGACACCGAAGTGGCCGCCGCCGGCACGAAATCCAAGGGCGACGCGTCGACCAAAGAAAAGACGCTGGGTATCTCCGTCGAGCCCCTCACCCAGGACGACGCGCAGGACCCGCAGTACCGCCGGGTGATGCAGCAGGCGGGCGGTGGTCTCGTGGTCACCGAGGTCTCGCCAGAGGGTCCGGCATATGGACGGCTGCTGCCCACGGACGACCCGAGCGGACCCGACGTGATCGTTTCCGTGAACGGCCAGCCGACGCGCACGCGCGCGCAGTTCCGCGATGCCTTGCGCAAGGTGAAACCGGGTGACGTCGTGACGCTGCAGGTCCTCTCCCGCAGCGGCGACAGCCCGAATGGTTGGGTGGGACGCGTGGTCCGGCTCCGGGCGCGGTAGGGCTACGGCCGGGCCCGCCACAGCACGGCGCCCGCGACCAGCTGCCAGAGCACGGGAAGCACGTAGGCCGCTTGGTCGGCCTTCGTATCTTCCCCGAAGGCAAGGGCGAGCGCCATGCCGACGAGTCCCGCCGCCACCCCGGCCGCGCCCAGCCAGCGCGACAACACCTTTCCGTTGAGGACGCCCCGGCCGAACAGATAGGTCGCGATGCCGAGCGCGAACGCCGCGGCGCGCTGCGCCGCGAGCGCGAAGGGGCGTAGCATGTCATACAGAAACACGGCGTCCGTGGCCGCGAGGCCCGGCTCTCCGGTCGCGAAGCTCCGCGCCAGCGCCCACCCAGCCCCACCCATGAACGCCACGGTCAGGAGCCACGCGCCGTAGGCGAAACCCCCGACGATCAACCCGGCCCGCCCGGCGCGCTCCCCCGGCGTGCCGGCATGCCTGCCCACGAGTCCCGCCAGGCCGGTGAGGGACAACGGGAAGCTGAACAAGAAGGTCCAATGGATGGCGCGCCAGGCGCGGCACTGCGCGATGGTCGTCAATTGCGCCGCGCCGTCGCCCGCGAGATCGGGATGGAGCGTTCCGGCGACGATCACGAGCAGGGAGCCGACGACCAGGCAGAGCGGAAAAACGAGACGACCGGCAAAGGTCATCGGGCCTCGCGGGTGGGTGGCCTATACGAGATCGTCTCGACTAACCCCGGGCGCAAGCCCGGGGATCACGGCAACCGACCTCCCGTCACCCCGGGCTCGCGCCCGGGGTCAGTGAAACCGCTATATTGACAGGCGAGCGCCTTCCCGAGGAGAGAACCGATGCAGTTGACGCGGGTTCTGCGCGAGGGGTTCGTCGCAGGACTCATCGGGGCCGGAGCCGTGGCGCTCTGGTTTCTCATCGTCGACGTGATAGCCGGCCGACCGTTCTTCACTCCCGCTATGCTCGGCTCGGCCGTGTTCTGGGGCGTGCGTGATCCGGCCGGGGTCGTGATCGAGTACTCTCGTATCATCGGCTACACGATGATCCATGTGAGCGCCTTCATCATCGTCGGCACCGTCGCGGCGGCGCTCGCCGCCGAGGTGGAGGTGGCCCCCCCCACGCTCTACCTGCTCGTCGTCATGTTCGCGGTGGTCGAATTCGGCTTCTACATCATGCTCGCGCTTCTGGCGCAGCCGCTCCTCGGCGCGCTCACCTGGTGGAACGTGGCGATCGGCAACGCGATCGCCGCGTACGGCATGGGCTACTACCTGTGGCGAGAGCACCCCAAGATCAAAGCGGCCCTGAAGGTGCATCCACTGGGGGAGACGGAGGAGGGCGAGTAGCGTTCCCATAGGCTTCCAGCGGCACCGCCCGCTCAACGTCACCGGATTCTTCCCGTGCGGACCACCGGAACCACACGACACTGGCCGTGACCCACAGGTAGATCGTCCCCACGACCCACATCAGGAGGCCGCCGAGCTGTTGGTCGGCGAGAGGCGCGAGGCCCCACACGCGCGGTGCCGATTCGTAGAACGGGTAGAGGACGCGCTCGGCGAGGGTGATGAGCGCCCCGGCGAGCGACATCGGCAGGCCCAGGCCGAAAAGGTAAAGAAGCTGCGTCGGGTAGCGGGCGCGCGGCAGCTCGGGAACCGGGGAAAGGATCGGCCACCACATGATCACGCCCGTGGCCATGAACACCAGATGCTGCACGACGTGCAGCCCGTGGTGCTCGAGCGCCGCTTCGTAAGCTCCCGGGAAGTGCCACGCGGTGATGGGCGTCGAGAAAATCACGGCGGCTGGGAGCGGCCGGGTCGCCCACGTTGCCAATCGGAACAGCACCCGAGGCCTGAGCAGGGGCCGGATCACCCAGGCCGGCGTCCCGTACAGGAGCAGCGGGGGGAACGCGAGCGTGAGCAGCAGGTGCTGCACCATGTGGGCGCTGAACAGGCAGCAGTCCGACAGGTTGTGGAGCGGCCCGTTGAGGGACAGGAACAGGAGCGCCAGCGCTGCCCCGAAACTCAGTACCCGGCGCCGCGCGGCAGCGAGACCTCCCCAAGACACGTAGAGCCCGCCGAGGACGGCGAGCCCTATGATCACGCTGGCATGGAGGTTCCAGTCCGGCCAGTGTTCCGGCTCGGTCACCCCCCCGCCCCTCCCGCCCCCCCCGCTCCCGCGGCCCCGCGGAGCGTGAGCGTCCCAAAAAACAAGAACAGCAGCGCCACCATCACCAGGGCGGCCAGAGTCAGGGGCGCCCCGAACAGGAACGCAAAGAACCGGCTGTCCATCTTCAGGTGCATGTAGAACAGCACGACGAGCGTGAACTTGCACGCCGACAGCACGAGCAGCGTTGGGACGAGCACCGGGTGGAACGCCGGAACGTAAAACACTCCGACCTCGAGCACCGTGAGCACCACCAGGATGGCGGCGACCCGCAGGTAGGTTCCGGCGGTCGGGTGTCCCTGCTCCTGCTCGTGACCGGCTTCGGCCATCGCCGTTGCTCCCTCTTAGCCCCTGAGCCGCTTAGCCTCTTAGCGCCCCTACTGAATCAGATAAACCACGGTGAAGATG
>QHVD01000047.1 GCA_003222235.1 Gemmatimonadota bacterium
CGGCGAGCATCGAGCCCATCATCACGCTCGCGGCCCCGGCGGCGAGCGCCTTCACGACGTCGCCCGAGTACTTGATCCCGCCGTCGGCAATCACGGGGACGTCCCCTGCCCCGGCGACTGCGTCCGTGATCGCGGTGATCTGCGGCACGCCCACGCCCGTCACGACGCGGGTGGTGCAGATGGACCCGGGCCCGACGCCGACCTTCACCGCATCCACGCCGCGCTCGACGAGCGCCCGGGCGCCCGCCTCCGTCGCCACGTTCCCACCGACGATCTGCGCATCGGGGAAGGCCTCACGCAGGCAGGCGACCGTGCCGAGGACGCCCTCCGAGTGTCCGTGCGCCGAGTCCACGACGATGACGTCGCACCCGGCGCCGAGCAGCGTGCGCGCGCGGGCGAGCGCATCGGCGCTGCCGCCCACGGCGGCGGCGACCCGGAGGCGCCCGTGCTGGTCCTTGTTCGCGTCGGGGTACCGGCGCCGCTTGAAGATGTCCTTGATGGTGATGAGGCCCTTGAGCACGCCCTGCTCGTCTACGACGGGGAGCTTTTCGATCCGGTGCCTGGCGAGGATGCGCTCCGCCTCCTCCATCGTCGTGCCCACCGGCGCCGTAACCAGCTTGTCTTTGGTCATTGCCTCGCGGATCGGCCGATCGAGCGCGCGCTCGAACTGCAGGTCGCGGTTCGTGATGATGCCGACGAGCCGCCCGGCATCGTCCACGATCGGGACGCCCGAGATGTGGAACCGCTCCATCAACTGCACGGCGTCGCGCACCGGCCGGTCGGGGCCGAGCGTGATCGGATGGAGGATCATCCCCGACTCGCTGCGCTTCACGCGGTCCACCTCGGCAGCCTGACGGTCGATCGGCATGTTCTTGTGGATCACGCCGATGCCGCCTTCGCGGGCCATGGCGATCGCCATCTCGGCCTCGGTCACGGTGTCCATCGCCGCCGCGACGAGCGGGATGTTGAGCGGAATGCCGCGGGTGAAGCGGGAGCGCACATCCACGTTCCGGGGATGCACGGCGGACTGCCGCGGAACGAGGAGGACGTCGTCGAAGGTGAGGGCGGTGCCGGGACGAAAGCTTCCCATGGCGAAAGTTATTCGGCCCGCGGTTTTTCCTCAACGGCGGCGGACGGCGTGCCCGCGGGCGCCTGCTTCGACGCCTCCTCCACGGCGGCCCTTCCGGCGGCCGCCATCTTCTCGAGGAATCGCCCCGCCTTGCCGACGGCGTCCATCGTCCCCCTGATGATGTTCACGGGGACGCGGCCGGCGCGCAGCGTGTCCTCGAGCGTCTCCGCCACTTTCTGGAAAGGAGCGGCGCCGGCGGGTCGCTCGGCGTACTTCGACTCCAGGAACTCGATGTAGTCGAGGACCTGATACGCTTTTTCCTCGGACAGGACTTCCAGCTTGCGCTGCAGCCGGTCGCGCAGGATCTGGTTCATGGCGGGGCCTCGAGCGTGAGGACGTCGAGCACCGGGTTGCCGAGGAACCGGCTGCGGCCGGTCCGCACCCGGGCGGTGACCTGGATGGTCGCGAGCGGCGTGAGGCTCCCGAGCTGGGCGCGCCTCGACTCGGGGATCACTACGTACACGAAGCCGCGCTCGGGGAGCGGCCCGCGCGCGAGCATGTAGGTCGCCCCGGCGGGGATGTCGGGCCGCAGCTCGTCCGCCTGCTGGACGGCGATGAACTGCACGGTCCAGCGCAGCACCTGCCCGACGTAGCGCTCCGGGTCGGCGCGCAGCTCGGCGGCGCTGACCCCAACCAGCACGCCGGGCGGCGCAGTCTGGAGGTCCGCGCTCTTCACCCACCCCTGCACCTCGACGCGCGCCCACTCGCCGGAGCGGCCCAGCACGCGCAGCGGCGCCGACGGCGCGAGCGTTCCCGCGGGCGGGCCTTCGGGCGCGCGGTACAACACGGTGGGTCGCGAGGGCTCGACCCGCCCGGGGTCCACGGGAGCAGGCCCGGGGAGGCTGTCGCCGGTGGGCGGGGAGCCGGTGTGGGCTGCGCTGTCCCCCGGACGCCGCCCCGGGGTTAACCTACCCGTACCGGTGTCGAGCGCGAGGGCGTGCGTGCGCACCACCGGCGCGACCGGCTCCACGTCGGCTTTCTGAACCCAGCCGGCACGCGTCACGTGCACCCAGCGCTCCGAGCTTCCCTCGTCGACCTTCGCGAGCAGGAAGCCCTGGGGGAGCTTCGCCACGAGCGCCCCGGAGGGTGCGGAGCGCAGGTTCTCTTCCGGTATCCGCGTGACGACAAGGTCGAAGCCGGCGCGGGCGGGCGACGGGGGGGGGGCGCCGACGGACGGCCCGAAGATCCAACCCTCGAGCGTCACGTTGAGCCAGTCGCCCGGCGTGCTGTCTCCCATGAGCACGGCGCCACGCGCCAGCCGGGCGAGGCGTTTGCCCCCCATTTCCTGATAAAACCAGGCGCCATCGGTGGTGACGCGGAGCCGCGTTTGCGAGGCGAGCGGCGTGACGAGCGCGGCGAGCGCGAGCGACAAAGCAACTGGAAGGGCGTGATAGGCGCCGCTAGATTGCATCGTTCTGAATATGGCAAAGAGGCATGGGCCGCGCACCCCGGTCGTCTTGATCGTGCTCGACGGCTGGGGCTTCCGGCCCGGCCGGGCGGGCAACGCCGTCGAGCTCGGCGACACGCCCACTTGGCACCGTCTCTGGGCGAAAGCGCCGCGCACGCTGCTCGACGCGTCGGGGCTCGCCGTGGGACTCCCCGAAGGACAGATCGGCAACAGCGAAGTCGGCCACCTCAATCTCGGCGCCGGGCGCGTGGTGCCGCAGGACATTGTGCGCATCTCGCAGGCAATCGACTCGGGCGACTTCTTCCGACTGCCGTCGCTCGTCGCGCTGTGTCGCGCCGTGAAGCAGCGGGGCGGCACGCTCCACCTCCCGGGACTGCTCGGCAACGGCGGCGTCCATGCCCTGGACCGGCATCTCGTGGCCGCCGCCAGGCTGGGCCAGCTCCACGAGGTGCCGGTCGCGATCCACGCATGGCTCGACGGGCGCGATACGCCGCCGCAGTCGGCGCTCGCGTTCATGCGGGAGCTCGGGGACCTGCTGGCACAGCAGGGCGGCCGCGCCGCGGTCTCCACCGTGGTGGGGCGCTACTACGCGATGGACCGCGACAAGCGCTGGGACCGCACCAAGATCGCCTACGATGCCATGGTGCACGGCGTCGGAGAGCCCGCGCCCGATCCCGAGACGGCGATCCAGCAGGCCTACGAGGCGGGCGAGACGGACGAGTTCGTGCACCCCCGCGTGATCAGCGGGACGCCCCGCATCCGGTCGGGCGACGGCGTGTTCTGCTTCAACTTCCGCGCCGACCGCATGCGACAGATCGTGCGGGCGCTCGCTGCTCCGGACTTCGACGCGTTCGAGACGGGCGAGCGGCCCACGATCGATCTCGTCACCATGACGCAGTACGACGAGACGTTCCCCTTCCCCATGGCATTTGGCCCGATCGTGCTGTCGCACATCGTCGCCGAGGTGCTGGCGGCGCACGAGAAGACGATGTTCCGCACCGCCGAAACCGAGAAGTACGCCCACGTGACCTACTTCTTCAACGGCGGCTTCGAGACGCCCTACCCCGGCGAGGAGCGCCTGCTCGTCCCCTCGCAGCGCGTCGCGACCTACGACCTGATGCCTGAAATGAGCGCGCCCGGCGTCACGGACGTGCTCTGCAAAGCCATCGAGGCGAAACACCATGACTTCGTCCTCTGCAATTATGCCAACGGCGACATGGTCGGCCACTCCGGCGTGCTGAGCGCGGCGGTGAAGGCGTGCGAAACCGTGGACCGGTGTCTCACCCGCGTGCTGCGTAGCGCCGAGCAGGCCGGCGTCACCCTGCTCATCACGGCGGACCACGGCAACTGTGAGCTGATGATCGACCCGGCAACGGACGGACCGCACACGGCGCACACCACGAACCCGGTGCCGTTCCTGATCGTGGGCGACGATCACACAGGCGCGCTGCGCCACGGCGGCGCCCTGTGCGACGTGGGACCGACGGTGCTACGGATGCTCGGAGTCGAGCCGCCGGCCGATATGACGGGGCGGGACTTGCGGGAGATCGATTGATGGGCGGGCACGAGACGGCTGCCGCCCCGGAGTCCGCGGGTAAACCCGCGGCTCGGCATCCGCCGGTGAACCGGCGTGATAACCCGCTTCAGCGGGAGATGCCGAGTCGCGGCTTCAGCCGTGGACTTTGCGCGGCGATCATCGGCATCACGGTTCTTCTGTCCGCCGGTCCCGCCGTCCGCCTGTCCGCCCAAGTGGGCCACGACCCCGGGCAGTCCCCCTACCACGACGTGCATCGCGGCGGGGTGTTCGTCGCGAG
>QHVD01000048.1 GCA_003222235.1 Gemmatimonadota bacterium
CAGCAGCGGGTGTTCCGGATGATTCCCGGGCTCGAGCGCGCCGAATTCCTGCGCTACGGCAGCGTCCACCGCAATTCGTACATCAACGCGCCGCGCGCCCTCACCGCCCATCTTGCGGCGCAGGACGATCCGCAACTGCTCTTCGCCGGACAGATCACCGGCGTCGAGGGTTACACCGAATCGGCGGCGACGGGCATCCTCGCCGGGATCAACCTGGCGCGGCTGCTCGCCGGCGAGCCGCCGCTGGTCCCGCCGGCGACGACGATGCTGGGCGCGCTGTACCGCTACCTGCACGCCGCGGACCCGGAGCATTTCCAGCCGATGAACGCCAACTTCGGTCTGCTCGAGCCACTGGAGACTCCGGTGCGGGACAAGGCCCGGAAGCGGGAACTGCTCGTCGAGCGGGCGCTCGCGGAGATGGACCGGTTCGCGGAGCGGCTCGGGATCGCGAAGAACGCTGAGTCCGGAGTGCGGAGTGCGGAGTGAATCAATGTGGAATGTGGAATGCGGAATGCGGAATGGAGAGGCGGATTCTCGATCCGCAGGCGGCCTACGTGGTCGAAGCACGCCCGTCAATTCCGCATTCCGCATTCCGCATTCCGAATTCCCCCAGATCCGAGACTTCGTCGCCTTCCTCGCGAAGGAGCGCAACGATTCGCCGCACACGGTGACGGCGTACGCCCGGGACGTCGCGGACTTCGCCGCGTTTTGCGGCCGGTATTACGGCGGCCGCTGGAGCTGGGCCGGCGTGGACCGGTTGGCGATCCGGGGCTGGCTCGGGGCGATGCAGGAGCGCGGCCTCGCGAGGCGCTCGGCGGCGCGCGCCCTGTCGGCGCTGCGGACCTTCTACCGGTTCCTGAGCGTTACTCAGGGGCTGGACGTCAATCCGGCGAAGGCGGCGCGCACCCCGAAGCTGGAGCAGACTCTCCCGACCCCCCTCGACCGCGGCGAGATCGTGACGCTGTTCGCGCACGCCGAGCGTCGCGCCGAGGCGGGCGGCTTCAAAGGAGCGCGCGACCTCGCGATGCTCGAGCTGTTCTACTCGACGGGGATCAGACTCGCGGAGCTGACCGGGCTCAACGATCCGGACGTGGATCTCGTCTCCGACCGGCTGAAAGTCCGCGGCAAAGGAAAGAAGGAGTGGGTCGTGCCCGTGGGGAGCTATGCAGGACGCGCGCTGCGGCGCTGGCGAGGGGGGGGGGGCCGGGGGGGCCGGGGGGGCCGGTGTTCGTGAATCGGCGCGGGAAGCGACTCACGCCGCGGGGCGTCCAGCTCGCGATCAAGGGCCTGCTCGCCGCGCTCGCCCGCGGCCACGCCTTGCACGTGCACTCGCTGCGCCACAGCTTCGCAACCCACCTGCTCGACGCGGGAGCCGACCTGCGGGCGGTGCAGGAGCTCCTGGGCCACGCTTCTCTCGGCACGACGCAGGTGTATACTCACGTATCGGTCGAGCGGCTGAAGCAGGCGTACCGCCAGGCTCACCCCCGGGCATGAGATCCATGCAGCGGGCTCACAGCACCACCATCCTGGGCGTGCGCCGGGACGGCCACGTGGCGCTGGGTGGCGATGGTCAGGTCACGATTGGCGACACGGTGCTGAAGGCCAACGCCACAAAGGTCCGGGCCCTGAAGAACGGCAAGATCCTGGCGGGATTCGCGGGGGCCGCGGCCGATGCGTTCACGCTGTTCGAGAAGTTCGAAGAGAAGCTCGAGCGCTATCCGGGGAATCTGCCTCGCGCGGCCGTCGAGCTCGCGAAAGACTGGCGCTCGGACCGGGTGCTGCGGCGTCTCGAGGCGCTGCTCGCCGTGGCGGACAAGGAGCACGGTTACGTGATCAGCGGCACCGGCGAGCTCATCGAGCCGGACGACGGCGTCCTCTCCATCGGGTCCGGCGGGAGCTACGCGCTCGCCGCCGCCCGCGCCCTGTTGCGGTCGTCCGAGCTCTCCGCAAAGGATATTGTGCAGCGCTCACTCGAGATCGCGGCCGAGATCTGCGTGTACACCAACGCGCACATCACCGTGCTGGAGCTGTGATGGCCGAGCCCAGCCGCACGCCGGGAGAGGAGCCGCCGCCCGAGCAGCGGGCGCAGGAAGAAGAGCCGCTGCCGTGGCTGGAAGAGCTGCCGCCGCGCAAGATCGTGGCGGAGCTGGACCGCTACATCGTCGGCCAGGACGTGGCGAAGAAAGCCGTGGCCATCGCGATCCGGAACCGCTGGCGGCGCGCCCAGGCCCCTGACGAGATCCGGGACGAGATCGTCCCCAACAACATCATCATGATCGGGCCCACCGGCGTGGGCAAGACGGAGATCGCCCGCCGCCTCGCCCGGCTTGCAGGAGCGCCGTTCCTGAAAGTCGAGGCGTCCAAGTTCACCGAGGTGGGCTACGTCGGGCGCGACGTCGAGTCGATGGTCCGCGAGCTCGTCGATGTCGCGATCAACATGGTGCGCACCGAGCGGGAGGACGATGTCTACCCGCGCGCCGAAGAGCGCGCCGAGGAGCGGCTGCTCGACATCCTCCTGCCCCCGGTCCCCTCGGCGCCCGTCCTTCCCGTTCCCTCCGCGCCCTCCGGGGAGAAGGGAGAGGACACGGGGGAGACCCGCCCGCTCTTCGTCGTGTCCTCGAGAGGCGACGTGACGCCCAAGGCCGCCGAGGCGAGCGCCGAGTTGCAGGAGCGGTGGCGCCGCACGCGGGAGAAGCTGCGGCAGCAGTTGCGTGAGGGGAAGCTCGAGGAGCGCGACGTCGAGGTCGAGGTCCAGCAGCAGGGCTTCCCGATGCTCGAGATGATGCAGCCGCCGCCGGGCATGGAGGGGCCGGACTTCAATTTCACCGAGTGGCTGCAGGAGCTCCTGCCGAAAAAGAAGAAGCGACGCACGGTGCACCTGCACGAGGCGCGCCGCATCCTGGTCGACGAAGAGCTGAAGAAGCTCGTCGATATGGACGACGTGGTGAGCGAGGCGCTGGACCGGGTCGAGAACCACGGCATCATCTTCATCGACGAGCTCGATAAGATCGCGGGCGAGCGGGGCTCCGTAGGCCCCGACGTGTCGCGCGAAGGCGTGCAGCGCGACCTGCTGCCGATCGTCGAGGGATCGACGGTCCAGACCCGGTACGGCTACGTCCGCACCGACCACATCCTCTTCATCGCCGCCGGCGCATTCCACGTCTCCAAGCCCTCCGACCTGATCCCCGAGCTGCAGGGACGCTTCCCCATCCGCGTCGAGCTCGAGCCCCTCACCGAAGCGGACTTCGTCCGGATCCTCACCGAGCCCGAGAATGCGCTCACCAAGCAATACGCCGCACTGTGCGCGGCCGACGGCGCGACCCTCGAGTTCGCCCCCGACGGCATCCGCGAGGTCGCGAGCATCGCGGCGAAGGCGAACGAGCAGATGGAGAACATCGGCGCCCGCCGGCTGCACACCGTGATGACCGCGCTGCTCGAAGAGCTGCTGTTCGAGCTGCCCGACTACCCTATCAAGCACCTCGTCTTCGACGCCGCCAAGGTGCGCGAGCGCCTTTCGAAGGTCCTCGAAAACGAGGATCTGAGGCGCTACATCCTCTAAGCATCCTCTAAGCATCCCTCTAAGCATCCCTCTAAGCATCCCGCTTGTCCGGTTGTACCATGGCAGGTAGAATTCGCAGTTGACGGCTGTCATTTTGACCTGCTCTCGGGGGATCCATGCCCAAGCGCGATTTCCTCGCCATCACGGACCTCTCCCGAGACGAGATCCTGCGCTTGTTCGAGCTTGCCCACCGTATGAAGACGGGGTCGTACCGGGAGACTCCCCTGGCCGGGAAGACCTTGGCGATGATCTTCGCCAAGTCGAGCACCCGCACTCGGGTGTCGTTCGAGGTCGGCACCCATCAGCTGGGTGGCCAGGCGCTGTTCCTGTCTTCCCGGGACATCCAGCTCGGTCGGGGGGAGCCCATTGCCGACACGGCCCGAGTGTTGTCGCGTTACGTGAGCGGAATCATGATCCGGACCTTCGACCATGCCGACGTGGTGGAGCTCGCCCGCTATGCCGCCATCCCCGTCATCAACGGCCTCACCGACCTGTCGCACCCGTGCCAGGTTCTCGCGGACCTGTTCACCGTGCGCGAGGCCCTCGGGACCTGGGAGGGGAAGCGCGTAGCGTGGGTGGGGGACGGCAACAACATGGCGAATAGCTGGCTCGAGGCGGCCCAGGTTCTGGGGTTCGAGCTGCGCCTGGCGTGCCCCGAGGGGTACGAGCCGAACCGCAAGTTGTTCGAGCGCGCCAGGTCCACCGGCGGATGCGTGGCGGTCACCGAGACCCCAGAGGAGGCGGTGGAGGGGGCTCACGTGGTGAACACGGACGTGTGGGCGTCAATGGGCCAGGAAGCCGAGGCTGAGGCGCGGCGCAACGCCTTCCGGGGCTATACCGTGGACGCCGAGTTGATGAAGCTGGCGGATTCGCAGGCGATCTTCCTTCACTGCCTACCCGCGCACCGTGGCGAGGAAGTCACGCCCGAGGTGATCGACGGGCCCCAGTCCCGGGTGTGGGACGAGGCCGAGAACCGGTTGCACGTACAGAAAGCGCTCCTTGCCACGTTGCTGATCTGACGCGGGCTCCTCCCCACCCCACCCCAAGCCGCCCATGGTCGAGCAGACCCAGAGCCCCCCCAGCCCCCCTCTCAGGCGCACGCCGCTGCACGACATCCACGTGAGCCTGGGCGCCAAGATGGTGCCGTTCGGGGGCTACTTGATGCCGGTGAGCTACGCGAGGAGCGGGGGGGGAGGGGAGGGGGGGGGGATCGCGGCCGAGCACCGGGCGGTGCGCGAGGCGGTAGGCATCTTCGACGTGTCGCACATGGGCGAGTTCGAGATCACCGGGCCCGACCGCAACGCCTTCGTACAGCGGGTCTCCTGCAACGACGTCGGCGCCCTCGAGCCCGGCCAGGCGCAATATTCAGCGCTCCTTACCGCGGAGGGGACGTTCGCGGACGACTGCATCGTCTACCGCTTCGACGACCGGCTGATGCTGGTCGTGAACGCCTCCAACAGCGCCAGGGACTGGGCCCACATCGTGGCCCAGAAGCGCGGCGCCAACGTCCGGCTGCGCGACATTTCGGACCAGACCGGTCTTCTGGCGGTTCAGGGTCCCGGGGCGGAAGCGCTGCTCGCGCCGCTCAGCAACGTGGGCGTCGCGACGATCCGGTACTACCACTTCGCCCAGGGCACGGTCGCGGGCGCGCAATGCTTCATCTCGCGTACCGGGTACACGGGCGAGGACGGGTTCGAGCTGTACTGCCGCGCCGCCGACCTGGAGCGGCTGTGGCACGTGCTGGCCGGTGCCGGCCGCGCCGAGCCGTGCGGACTCGGGGCGCGCGACACCCTGCGACTCGAAGCCGGGTATCCGCTATACGGCAGCGACATTGACGAGACGGTGACGCCCTTCGAGGCCGGGCTCGGCTGGATCGTGAAGCTCGACAAAGGCGCCGACTTCGCCGGGCTCCCGGCGCTCAAGCGGCAGAAGCTCGAAGGCGTGAAGCGCCGGCTCGTGGGGTTCAAGGTGCTCGAGCCGCGCGTCGTCGCACGCCCGGGTCATGCCGTGTACCTCGACGGCCGCCGGCTGGACGTCGTGCGGAGTGGGACCGTGACGCCGACCGTGAATGGCGCCATCGGCACCACGTATCTGCCCGCAGCGCAAGCGCGGGCGGGGACGCGCTTCGAGATCGACGTGCGTGGCAAGCGGGCGCCCGCGGAAACGGTTACGATGCCTTTCGTGCCAAGGAGAACCAAGACGGTAGAGGGCGGTAGAGGGCGGTAGAAGACGGTAGAGGACGGTAGAGGACGACATGCGGGTCGGCATACTCACGATTTCTGATCTCGGCGCGGCGGGAGAGCGCGCCGACACGTCGGGCGATGCAATCGTCGCGTGGGCGAAGGAACGGGGCTACGAGGTCGCGCTGCGCGGTGTGGTGCCGGACGAGAGCGATCGCATCGCGGGCGTGCTCGCCCGCATCGCGGGCATGCTCGCCCGTTGGGCGGACTCGGGCGACGTGGACGTGATCCTGACGACCGGCGGCACGGGACTCACCGAACGTGACGTGACGCCCGAGGCGACCAGGGGAGTGCTGGAGCGGCCGGCCCCTGGGATCGCTGAGGCATTACGGGCGAGCGCGGCGCCACACTTCCCCCGAGCGTGGCTGTCGCGCGGCGTCGCAGGCACACGGGGGAAGACTTTGATTGTTAACCTCCCCGGCTCGACCGGCGGCGTGAAGGACGGACTGGCGGTGCTGCAAGGTTTCCTTGACCACGCGGTCGAATTGGTGACAGGAACCCGCACCGCTCATGGGTAACTCAGCCGTAAGCCGTAAGCCGCAAGCCGAAAGGCACAGCGATGCCTGATCGGGTGCTGATCACCACCGACGATCTCGAGCACGCGGTCCGGGTCAACGCCAATCTGGAAGCAGCGGGCTTCCACACGACGATGACGGCGTCGTTCGACGAGGTGCGCCGTGCGGCGGGGAGCTCCCCGGACTGCATCGTGATCACCGGCGGCCTCCACGAATCGACCGCTCCTCCTCCGCTTCGCCCGCGATCACTCGATCTCCACGCTGGGCCTGGTCGAGCCCACCGAGCCGGACGCCAAGGGCCTCGGCCTCCGGCTCGGCTTGACCGCCTACCTGGAGAAGCCTGCCGACCCCGCCGAAGTGACCGCCACGGTTCGGCGGCTGATCGAGCGCCGCCGGCTGCAGGAGCGCACCGGGATCATCGGCGAGTCCCCTGCCATCCAGGAAGTGCTGGTGAAGATCGAGCAGATGGCTCCCGTCAGCTCCACCGTGCTGATCGAGGGGGAATCGGGGACCGGCAAGGAGCTCGTCGCCCGGGCGATCCACGACCTGTCGCCGCGTCGCGGGAAGCCGTTCGTCCCCGTCAACTGCGCCGCCCTCCCCGAGACACTGCTCGAGAGCGAGCTGTTCGGACACGAGAAGGGGTCGTTCACCGGCGCGGCCGAGCGCCGGCTGGGGCGCTTCGAGCTGGCCAACGAGGGCACCATCTTCCTCGACGAGGTGGGCGAGATGCCGCCCGCCACGCAGGTGAAGCTGTTGCGAGTGCTCGAGGACCGGAGCTTCTTCCGCGTCGGCGGGACGCAGGCGATCCGCGTCGACGTGCGGGTGATCGCCGCCACCAACAAGTCGCTGAAGGAAGAGGTGGCGCTGGGCCGATTCCGCGACGACCTGTTCTACCGGCTCGATGTCCTCCACATCCAGCTCACGCCGCTGCGCGAGCGGAAATCCGACATTCCGCTGCTGGTGCGGCGCTTCATCACCGAGTTCGCCACCGCGCACGACCGGCAGTTCAAGGGGATCACCCCCGAGGCGTTGCAGATCCTGGTTGACGCCGACTGGCCGGGCAACATCCGCCAGCTCCGCAATCTCATCGAGTCCATGGTCGTGCTCGCGCCCGAGGGGGAGATCCGGGCGAGCGACATCCCGGGCGACATCCGCGAGCGCGGGCGGGGCGTGGGCTTGCCGATGAGAATTCCGGGGGCCATGCGCGACATCGCGGGCCAGGAGTTGGAGTTCATCTTCCGCAGTCTTGTAGAGCTCAAGTTACAGGTTGAAGAGCTACGCCGTCGGATTGAAGATCGCCCCCAGCGGGTCGAGGTCATTGAAGTCGGCCCCGGATCGGCACTTACCTCGGTAGCGCCGGTCGAGACCGAGCCGGCCCCGGAGGGCGACGTTGTGTATCGGGCTGGCATGACTATGGCGGAGGTGGAGCGCGCGGCGATAGAGGCGGCGCTCCGCCAGACGAAGGGGAACCGCCGCAAAGCCGCCGAGATCTTGGGCATCGGCGAACGCACGCTATACCGCAAGCTCAAGGAGTATGCATTGGCCTAAGTCACATTCTGGCAAGAGGTTGTCTCACGTGTTGCTATTGACAGATGGTGGCGCAGGGCGCATGTTAGGATGCCCTTGTCCACCTTCTGCTATTCTTGAATCGCCGCAGCGCCCCGGCTGGATTTCCTAGTGGACTTCAGGATTGAGCCCGCCCAGTGCGTCGCCTGCATGGCGTGTGTGCGAGTGTGTCCCGCCGCCGCCATCGCCGTCGAGGGCCAGCAGGTGCGCATCGTGGACGAGGTGTGCACGCGCTGTGGGCTGTGCCTTCCCGCCTGTCCTCACGACGCGATCGTGGCTGAGGGCGACCTGACCCGGGCGCTGGAACTGGCGATCGCGGGCGGGGCGGCGCTCATTCTCAGCGTGGAGTCGGCGGCCTATTTCTACCCGGCTACGCCGGAGCAACTGGTCAACGCCTGCTACGCGGCGGGGTTCCGCACGGTGAACCGCGGCGTGTTGGGGGATGAGCTGGTCGCGAAAGAGTACCTCGCGCTGTGGGCGGACAAGGGGTGGGGCACGATGATCCGGAGCACCTGCCCGGTGGTCGTGAAGACCGTGAAGGCGCGGTACCCGGAGCTCATCCCCTACCTCGCGCCGGTGGCGACGCCGGTCGCGGCGGAGGCTCGCTACCTGAAGCGCCTGTACGGCCCCGACACGCCGGTGGTGTACGCGGGCGTGTGCCTCACCGAGAGCGGCGGCGACCTGGATGCGGTCATCACGTACCAGGAGCTGAAAGTGCTGCTCGAGCGCCGAGGGGTGAAGCCGGACGAGCAGGCGCCGTACTTCACCCGACTGCCCGAGGAACGCCGTCGTCACTTGAGCGCTGCGGGCGGGCTGCCGCTCGAGATGCTGAAGGAGGAGACCCAGGCGAGCCGGCGGTTCCGCAAAGTGCGGGGGCTGGCCGCGCTCGAGGCGATCGCCCGCGCCGTGGCCGTGGACCGTATCGACCTCGGGTTTGTGGATATCCTGTCGTGCGAAGGGTGCCTCGACCACCCCTTGCTCGGGCCTCGTGAAGAGCTCTTCTGGCGGCGCCAGATCGTGTTGTCTACGGAGCCGCCGCGAGCGCGCGAGCCCGTGGTGAACCCGGCGGTGGCCGAGCGGGTGCGCGTGGGCGAGGCGTTCCCGATCCACGCCAACGGGCAGAAGCCAAGCCCCGACGCAGTTGAGGCGGTCCTGGGGCAGATCGGCCTCGCGCCCAACGGGCGGCCGTGGGACTGCGGGGCTTGCGGGTTCGGGACGTGCCGGGCCTTCGCTCAGGCCGCGGCCCTTGGGCGGACCACCTTGAAGTCGTGCCCGCCGTTCCTCGACCGGCAGGCGCAGCAGGCGCAGCTTCAGGCGGCGGTGGACGGGCTCACGGGGCTCGCCACGTTCCGGGTGCTGCGGGATCGGTTGGCGAGCGAAGTGGCGCGCAGCGACCGGACCGGCGATCCCTTCGCCGTGGTGTTCGTGGACCTGGACCATTTCAAGCAGGTGAACGACGAGTTCGGGCACGAGGCGGGGAACGAGGTGCTGCGGCTGGCGGCGCAGGACTGCAGCGCCCACATCCGCTCCACCGACCTGGCGGCGCGCTACGGCGGCGACGAGTTCGTGCTCGTCCTGGTCCGCACGGGGATGGACGGGGCGCTGGGGGTTGCGGACAAGGTGCGGTCGAGCGTCGAGGCGACGGGGGAGCGGCTCGGCTACGCGAAAGGGTTGGTGACGGCGAGCGTCGGGGTAGCCGAGTTCGTCCCGGGGAAAGGCCCGGAGACAGAGGACGTACTCGTGGCCGCGGACCGCGCGCTGTATCGTGCCAAGGCCTCAGGACGGAACCAGGTTGCAACGGGAGAAGAGTCGCACTGACCCCTTCCAAGCCCGCCGAGACGCCGGCCGACCCCCCGGACCAGGAATCGGGCCCGCTCAGCGGGCAGGTTCCCGATCCGTGGGGGGTGAAGCGCGTCGAAAACCTGATTGCCAGCCTCACGGGGGTGCTCTCCGCACGGGTGATGGTGACACCGCTGGGCGAGGTGAGTGAGGTGCACGTGCTCACCACCAGCGACGTGCAGGGCAAGCAGGTGGTGCGCAACATCGAGTCCGCGCTCATGGCGCAGCTCGGCCTCAAGATCGACCACCGCAAGATCAGCGTCGCCCAGACGGCCGACGTGCGGCCGATCGAGCAGCTGCAGGAGGAAGCGGTCAAGACCCGCGCGAAGCGGCGGGTCGTAATGTTTCAGGGGCTGGAGGTGCGGCCGGGGCCCCGCCCCCAGCGGGTCGTCGTCCGGGTCAAGCTCTCGTTCGAGGGGAAGGACGCCGAAGCGGAGGAGCAGGGAACGGATACGATGCGGAACCGGGTGGAGGCGGCGGCGCGGGCGACGGCGCTGTGCCTCGACGAGCTGCTCCCCGACAACTCCATCGCCCTGGAAGGAGCCCAGATCATCGAGGCGTTCGACCGCAAGTTCGTGTTCGTCGCCGTGCACGGGCTCGGCGGTCGGGAAGCGCAGCTCCTGACCGGCACCTGCGAGATACGGGAGAGCGGAGAACGAAGCGCAGTTCTCGCGGTTCTCGATGCAACCAACCGGTGGACTGACGCCAGGCGCTAAGCTGTTCCGGTAACATCACATAAGCAGATTCACCCCCCTGTCCCGTCGTATCCTCGCGAGGGGGTCCTTGCGCGCCTTCTCTTTTAGTGATATTTGTGGTTCTCGGAGTTCGTCCGGAGTCTTGTGAGTTCGTTTGTAGCGAGGCGATACTGGGGCACGCAGCGCGTGGCTCGAGTTTGTCAGGTCTCACCGGCGACCGTGGCCAGTTGGGTTGACCAGGGGCTTCTCAAGGGGCATAAGACCCCGACGGGGCGCCGTCGCGTGCAGACCGACGACTTGGTGGCGTTCTTGCGCGCGCACAGCATGGTCGTGCCCCCGGAGCTGGAGCAGGGGGACCGGACCCCCAGGGTAGTCGTGGTCGAGGACGATCCGGGTTACCTGCGCGCACTGGTGCGGACGATCGAGAAGTGCGCACGATCGAGAAGTCGGATCTCGGGGTGGAGGTGGTGGAGGCGGCGAACGGCGTGGACGGGTTGCTCGAGATCGGGCGGGTGCAACCCGCGCTGATCGTGTTGGACTACGGGTTGCCGGACCTCAATGCGGCCCAGGTGATCCAGCGGCTGCTCGAGCCGGGGCGGCGCTCGGATGCGGAGGTGGTCGTGATCACCGGCGGGATGCCCGACCAGGCGGCGCAGCGGCTGCGGGAGGTGGGCGTGCGGGTGATCCTGAACAAAGGTGAGGGAATGGCCGCGGTGGTGGAGGCGATCCGGCAGGCGTTACGGCGGAGGAAGGCGGCGTAGGACGGCCGCCTGCTCATCTCAGTGTTTCTTTGCCGCCCGCGATACACAGGTGCGGGCCGGACATCATGGACATCTAGGATAGGGGCCCCTGGTCGTCGCTAGCTGAGCGGAGTCGAGCGAACAGTCAACGAGCGGAGCGTCAGGTACGCCGTAGCGAGGCGTGCCACTCCTGGTCTGACGAGGCAATTACTCGCAGGTCCTTGAGGGGGTGACGCTCAATGGTACACTTGCTCGCAGCAGTTATTACGGCGCTTGCGAAGCTAGCTTTCGC
>QHVD01000049.1 GCA_003222235.1 Gemmatimonadota bacterium
GACTGAAAGGAATCAGGTGCTAGGTGTTAGGTGCTAGGTCTTTTCTACCTGACACCTAGCACCTAATAGACGTCGATCCCTGCAGCGAGCCTGCCATGACCCAGCACAAGTTTCTCCTCGACGAATCGCGCCTCCCGAAGGCGTGGTACAACATCAATCCGGACATGCCGGTGCCGCCCGCGCCGGTGCTGCATCCGGGCACCCACGAGCCCGTGACACCGGACTTTCTGGCGGTGCTCTTCCCGATGGGCCTCATCGCGCAAGAGGTCAGCGCGGAGCGATGGATCGAGATCCCCGAGCCCGTGCGGGAGGTGTACCGGCTGTGGCGCCCCACCCCGCTGCATCGCGCCGTGCGCCTCGAGCGGGCGCTCGATACGCCTGCGCACATCTACTACAAGTACGAGGGCGTCTCTCCCGTGGGCTCGCACAAGCCCAACACGGCCGTCGCGCAGGCCTTCTACTGCAAGGAGGAAGGTGTCCAGGCGCTGGCCACGGAAACCGGCGCGGGACAGTGGGGAAGCGCGCTCGCCATGGCCTGCGGCTTTTTCGGAATCGACCTCGAGGTCTTCATGGTGAAGGTGTCGTATCACCAGAAGCCCTACCGGCGCATCATCATGGAGAACTACGGCGCCGTGGTGTACGCGAGTCCGACGGACCGCACCCAGTACGGCCGCCGCGTGCTCGCCGAGGATCCGACGTCGAACGGCTCACTGGGCATCGCCATCTCGGAGGCCGTGGAGACCGCCGCCACGAGCGGGGGGCGCAAGAAGTACAGTCTCGGGTCGGTCCTGAACTTCGTGCTGATGCACCAGACCGTGATCGGGCTCGAGGCGCTCGAGCAGATGGCGCTGGCGGGTGAGTATCCCGATGTCGTGATCGGGTGCGCCGGCGGCGGGTCGAACTTCGCCGGATTCACCTATCCGTTCCTGCACCGTAATCTCACGCAGGGGCGGCGGACCCGAATCGTCGCCGTCGAACCGGCCTCGTGCCCGTCGATGACGAAAGGGCAGTATACCTTCGACTACGGCGACACCGCCGCGATGGCGCCGATCGTCAAGATGTACACGCTCGGCCATACGTTCATGCCGCCGGGAATCCACGCCGGCGGGCTGCGCTACCACGGCATGGCGCCGAGCGTGAGCGCGCTCGTGGCCGGCGGGCACATCGAGGCCCGCGCCGTGAAGCAGCTCGCCACGTTCGACGCGGCCGTGCAGTTCTCCCGGGCGGAGGGAATCCTCCCGGCCCCGGAATCGGCACACGCGATCCGCGTCGCGATCGACGAGGCGCTCGCCTGCAAGCGCGAGGGGACGCGGCGGATCATCGCGTTCAACCTGTCAGGACACGGACACTTCGACATGGCGGCCTTCGAGGCGTACCATCGGGGTAAGCTCGAGGATTACGACTACCCGGCCGCGCTGGTCCGGGAGGCGATGAAGCACCTACCGCAGGTGCCCGCGGGCGTAGCCTAGCGCGGGGCGGAGTCCCGGCGTGCCTGGAGCCCGATCGAGGCAACTGCCGGTCCCGTCAGGGGTAGGAATCAGCGTTCCGTAGCCTCGGGGCACCATGCGTGTGGTCGCCGGTCCCATCTGCGCCGTTGTGGCGGCTCTAATGGCCGCCGGCTGCGGGCGCAACCGGTACGACCCGTGGCTGGTGCCCGAGGAGCAGTTCGCCGCCACGGTCCGCACGATCGCGCTGGTCTCCACGGAAATGCCCCAAGATCTCGAAGATCCCGATCCCGCGCAGGCGACCTTCGATTCCCTGCTCGCGGCCGAGCTCCGGGCGGCCGGCTTCATCGTCGTGACCCCGGCGGTGACCCGAGAGATCTGGGGCCGGCTCGTGGATTCCGTCGGCGGCTACTACGACCCGTTCACCGGACGGAAGGATACGACCAAGTATCACCCCGTACGGCGTGCGTGGAGGCGCATCCTGCGCGAGACGCACGGCGCCGATGTCGCGTTGTTCCCCGGCATCATCGTCGTGGATGCCAGGGTCGTGGACTGGAAGGCGACCTGGGATGGGACCTCCCAGACCGTCGAGCCGTGGGGCAAAGTGGTGCTGAGAGTGCTGGGCGCCGTCGCGAACGGCCTGGCGGGTACGGAGCCGCCGGACCCCGGGGAGCGCACGACGCCCGCGTTCTCGCTGGAGGTGCAGATCGAGCACCTCGATGGTGAGGTGATGTACGTGAACCGAGGCGGGATCGAGGTGTGGGCGAGGCCCGGAGGGCAGCGCGTCCCCCGCAGCGCTCTCTTTCAGGACATGGAGCGCAACGTGAAGGCCGTGCGCACGGCGCTCGGCTCGTCGCGGCCCGTTTCTGCGCTGCGTATAGCGCGGCCCGATTGAAGCCCCGCGCCTCTAGCCCCTGATCCTTAACTATCCCTGATCTCGCGCGCCTTCATCCCCCCGCGAGTCTCTCCGCCTCCTCCACTAGCGACTTCCCCAACCCCGGCTCCGAGAGCGCCTGCACGTTCACGCGCACGTTCTCCACGGCCCCCGCCAGCGCCGCGCGCGCGAGCGCCTCGCCCACCTTCGCGTCCGAGCGCGCGTTCTTGTTACCAAGTCTCTCGATCTCGCGGGCCAGCGCGATCAGCCGTACCGCCCCGCGCGCCGTGGCGAGCGGTGTCTGTGCCGCGCCCACCAGCGCCTCGTCCACCGCGCGCGTCCGGCCGGGGTCCTCCCGGGGTCGCCGGTAGGCCGCGCTCACTCGCGCATAGGCCTCGGCGTCCTCGTCCACCAGGCGGCGAAGCGTCGCCCGCAGCGCTTCTGCCTCCGCGAGGATCGCGGCGACGCGGCCCTGCACGCCCGCGTAGGCCTTGCGGCCTGTCGTGAGCCGGGCCACCATCGCGACCAGCGCAGCGGCAAGCGCTCCCGCCAGGGCTGCCGCGCTGCCACCCCCCGGGGCAGGGGTGCCACCCGCCAGGTCCTCCAGCCAGCCGTCGAGCGTCGGGCCTCCCCCCGCCCCCGCCCTCTCCCCCTCGGCCGCCCGGATCTTGGCCTCGAGCAGGTGGTCCGTGGCGTCCGAGAGCTTGAGGTAGGCCGCCCCGGCGCCGATGATTGCGCGCTCCGGGATCAGGCCTACCACCTCGCTCCTCAGGATCTCGACGCCACGCTCCCGCGCCGCGGCTTCGACCGCCGCGAACACTCTCGCGGGAGGCGTCGTGTCGATGTCGAGCAGATTCATCGATACCTGGGCCTGTCCGTTCACGGCGAACCCCGATGCCTGCACCGCCGGGAGGCCGCCGCTCGAGGTCCGGATCCGCTTCGCGATCTCTTTGGCCGCCGCGACGTCGCTCGTGTCGAGGTAGATGTTGTACGCGACGAGGGGCGGGCGCGCGCCGATCGCCGTCACGCCCGCGGTGGGGTGGATCCGCGGGGGTCCGTAATCCGGGGCCGCCGCGGCGTCCCTCCCGATCCGCTCACGGAGTCCCTCGAATTCGCCCTTCCGGATGTCCGGGAGCCGCTCCCGCTCGGGTCTGGCGGCCGCCCGGGCGTAGAGATAGATCGGGATCTGGAGCTCCGATGCCGCACGCTCGGCGAGCCGGCGCGCGAGCCCGACGCAGTCCTCCAGCGTCGCGTCCCGGACGGGAACGAATGGGACGACGTCGGTCGCCCCCATGCGCGGGTGCTCTCCCTTGTGTTTCGTGAGATCGATCCGCTCCAGGGCGACCCGCATGGCTCGGAACGCCGCCTCGAGGGCAGCCTCGGGCGGCGCCACGAATGTGAACACCGACCGGTGGTGCGAGGCGTCGGCCTGGACGTCGAGGAGCTTCACATCGGGTACGCTCGTGAGGGCGGCCCGGAGCGCGTCGAGGGTCTCTTGATTCCGGCCCTCGGAAAAGTTGGGAACGCATGCGACGAGCGGGGAGGGCATGGGGAACCTAATGCGGAATGCGGAATGGGGAATGCGGAATGTATGTGGAAGCTCGAGGCGCGGAGCGACGCTCACCCTGAAATTCCGCATTCCGCATTCCGCATTCCGCACTTTCGTGATTCCGCATTCCGAATTCCGCATTCCCCATTTTTATGAGTTCCTCAGCAGCTCCAGCAGCCACCCGTGCATCGCCGGGTTGCCGGCGACGACGGAGCTGTGCCGCAGCACATCTTCCTCGCCCTGGAGCGTCGTCACCACGCCGCCAGCCTCGCGGACGAGCACCACCCCCGCCGCCACGTCCCACGGCGCGAGCGACGGCTCCCAGAACGCGTCGAGGCGCCCGGCCGCGACATCGACGAGGTCCAGCGCGGCCGAGCCCGCGCGCCGGACCCCGCTCGACGCCCGCACAACCGCCGCGAGTTGGCGCAAGTACCGCTCGAATCCTTCCAGCCGCTTGAAGGGAAACCCGGTGCCGACCAGGGCGTGTTTCGGCTCGACGGGCGTCGAAACCTTGAGCGGGGTGTCGCCGAGCCACGCGCCCTGGCCCGTCGCGCCCCAGTAGATCAGG
>QHVD01000050.1 GCA_003222235.1 Gemmatimonadota bacterium
CCTCTTCCCGTCCCCCTGTCCGGCTATCACCGCCGGTCGAGCAACCCGGAGCCGCAGTGGCGCAGGCGGTGCGGAGCTACAATGAGGAGGCCGCCCTGTTCAACACCCAACATGATTGTACGGAACTCGCCCGCAGGCTCCGAGCCGTTGAGGACCGCTGGATAGCCTACACGCGGCGCCACTCTCCCGGAGCGACCCTTGATGCCGCGAGAGCGAGGCGCGATCAGGCTGTGTATGCCAGCGTGGATTCGGTGGAGCGCCGGTTTGAAACCTCCGGGTGCCCCCGACGACCATAGACTTCGTTTGTGAGCAGCATCACAGTTGCTGAGACATGTGTTGCAGTCTGGCTACAAGGGGGCTGATGGAGCAGCGCGGCCAAATCATCGCGGGCCGTAACCTCCCAACCCCCAGAGACTTGTCTTTAGCTTTCCAAGCTCCCTGCTCGGTTCGCCTCGTGTGTACCGGCGGCGAAGAAGTTGCAGTCCTCAAGGCGTGGTGGAGCGAATCCAGAGCACCACGGCAAGGTATCGCGTTCCAGACGCGACCTCTCTTTCGCTGGATGCCTCGGCTCGCGGCGGGAGCCAGCACCCTGCGCGACCAATGCCCGTGTCGGCCTCCATCTCTTGGACGCCGATCGCGGGCGCCGCCGCGTCCGACAGCGACCGCACCACATTCCCGATCTTCATCACGCAGCAGGCCCTCGCGGCCGTGCATGACCACTGCTTGCCTACCGACGGCAGCGCCGCGTTCGGCTTTCTAACGGGCGATCTCGTTCAGTGTCCCCAGGCGGGAACACTGTACATCGTGATCGACTCCGTGATCCGCAGCCGCGCGCCAGTCGCGGAAGGTGATCGGAGGGCTGCCGTGTCGCGGGGTCGGACGCTTGCCGAAGACGAAGCGGGCAAGACGGGCCGCGTTCTGCTCGGTTGGTGCCACAGCGATCTGCTCCCAGATGCGCAGCTGTCACCCGACGACATGGACTTGCACGTGGCATTGTTCGATCAGCCCTGGCACGTGGTTCTGGCGCTCGCGCCGGGCGGCGAGGGAGAGGGGGAGGGGGAGAACAAGCTCGCCGCGGGTTTCTTCCGGTGGTCGTCGGGTGCCGAGTGGTCGAAGCGGTATCTGCCGTTCTATGAGCTGCTCGAGGGGCCCTCGCTCCTCCCGGACGGACGCAAGGTCACCGCGCTGAAGTGGCAGACCTATCGTACCGCCGATGTTGTCCAGCCTTCCGACCACGCTTCTCTCCAGCAGGCGATGCCCCCGGCGGTCCCACGACAACCAGTTGTGTTATTTCCTGACGAGTTCGGCGGGCGGGCGCCGTGGCCGTGGGAGCGTATCGTGCGCTACGCGGTCTACGGGTTTGGCGGCGTGCTCGCGGTGCTGGGTCTCGTGAGCCTGTACCAACTGTTCGTGCCCGATTCGTCACCCGACGGGTCGTCTCGGGCGGAGCGGGGGACGGCCGTCTCACGGCGGGAGCGTCTGGATCCTCTCGCCGATACAGTCGCCATCGCCGTAGCCGCGTTCGATCTGCGGGCACGTCTGTTTGAGAAACGACAGATGACGTGCCTGGACCTGTCGCGTGGCCTGGTGGAGGTTGAAGAGCGCTGGACGGCCTACAGTCGGGCGCGAAAGGCGGGCCCGTACGCGCTCGATTCCGCCCGCGACGCAAGAGACCGCAAGCTGTACGGCGACGTGGATGCGGTGGAGCGTCGGTTTGAGCGCGCATCCTGTCCACGACCGTGACGCCCCTGGTGCTCCCCCGCCGCCAGCTCGTTTCGCATCGCCATGCTGCGGCACTCGTCTGCGCGATCGCGCTGAGCGGCGCGACGTGGGCTCTGGCGCAGGCGGCGCAGGGAGGGGGGGGCGAGCCGTTGCGCAAGAGCGACGTGATTCGTCTCCTCTCCAACCCCCTGATCGGCGCTGGAGAGGTCGCGGCCCTCATCCGCCGCAACTGCCTCGCGTTTCGCCCCACAGAGCGGGACTGGGCGGACTTGCGCGCCATGGGCGCGAATGCCGACGTGCTGGGCAGCGTGGGCGGCTGCGCGGCGCGCGCGCCCCGGCAGGCCAAGCTCACAGCTCCTGCCGCGGCGGCGGCTTCCCACGCGCCGCTCTCCCCGCACCAGCCGCCCCAGCCGCCCCAGCCCCTCCCGACTGCCCCGCTCCCGCCAACAGCGGTCGTGGCATCATTGCTTACGCCGCGCGTGGTGGTCGGCCCGGGTGCGGACGCCCTCGTGCTGGTTCAGGCGAAGAAGAGCGACGGTGCTGTTGCGGGCGGCTTCAAGCTCATGCTGCGGGGCAGCGCCGGGATTCCCGGAGGGGCGGCAAGCGACGTCGAGGCCGTCACCGACGACAGCGGATTTGCCGCTTTTCACCTGCCGGCCGGCCGGCACGCGGCCCGATATCGAGTTGAGGTCGTCGGCGCTGCGCGCGGCGCGTTGCCGGGCAGGCCGCAGGTAGAGCTCGTCGTCCGCCCCGGCGCGCCCGCCCGCGTCGAGGTGCCGCAACAGCTCGACCTTGGACTGCCGGGTGACGGGACTCTCGCGTTGCCTGTCGCGGTGCGGGACTCGTTCGGGAATCCCGTCCCCGGTGAGGTGATCGAGCTGCGGCCGGCGCAGGGCGCGATGGGTGTGGTCGCGGACACGCGCACGACCGACTCGCTCGGGCGCGCGCTGTTCGTGATCCCGCGGGCCGGCATCCGCGAGCCGGGGAGGCTCGAAGTTTTCGCGCGCGGAGCGAGGCTCGCCTCCGTAGACGCAACCGTGCCGAACATCCTCTCGAGCATCACAACGGGCTTCGTCGCCGGCGACGGGCAACGCGGCGTCGTCCGGAGCCGGCTGACGGAGCCGATGGTCTTCCAGGCACGTGGCATTGCGGGCAACCCCCTTCCGAACAAGCGGGTCTCGTTCCGGGCCGTCAACGCGGAGATCGCGCCGGACAGCGCCGTCACCGATTCGGCGGGACAGGTTCGACTGGACGTGACATTGGGCTCGAAGGCCGGGACCGCGGTCGTCACCGCCATGCTGGACTCGGTGCAGAAGCAAGCGACGCTGTACGTGGACGCGGGTATCCCGGTCGAGCTGATGCTCGAGCGGGAGGGAATCCGCGTCGACGGGGGTCACATCGTGGTCGAGCTCGGCGCTCCGTTCACGCTGACGCTCAGGGCCCGGGACGGGTACGGCAATCCGGGTGCGATGGCGGGCCTGTTGGGGCCGCTGCGCGAGATGGCGACACAGTTCAACGCGCGATCGCGGCTCGTGAAGCTCGTCAGCGTGCAACCGGACAGCTCGGCTGCGATCCTGAAGTTCAAGGCAACCGACCTTGGCAGCACCGAGGTGACGTTGTTCGCCGGCCTCAGGACCAGCGTGACCGTGGAGGTCGTGCAAGCCCGCCGGTAGCGTCCCGCTCTGCGGGCGCCGACTTGGCGGCCGTCGCCGAACCCGCTAGCTTTCTTCCGCCCCAGGTCCGCAGGTCGTCCACTCGTGAACCGCGTCAGGCCCCCGCAGGGAGCAGCGCTAAACGAGACCGGATTACGCTGCGGGGTGCCTGGGGCATTCAACTACAGTGCGGAATGCGGAATGGGGAATGCGGAATCGCCGTAGCGGGTCGAGCCGCGAGACGCTTACCTTGACATTCCGCACTCCGCATTCCGCACTTTGATTAGGTTCGCTCGTATGATCGCTTTGGCTCGCAAGTACCGTCCGAAGCAGTTCGCCGACTTGATCGTCCAGGACCACGTGGGCGCCGCGCTGCGCGGCGCCGTGGCGAGCGATCGCGTCGCCCATGGCTACTTGTTCGCCGGCCCGCGCGGCGTCGGGAAGACCACCGCGGCGCGGATCCTCGCCATGGCGCTGAATTGCGAGCGGCGCTCGCCGGCGGGGGAGCCGTGCGGCGAGTGCGAGTCCTGTACGCGGATCTGGAACGGGGCGGCAAACCTCGACGTCGTCGAGCTCGACGCCGCGTCGAATCGCGGCGTGGACGACGCGCGCGACCTGCGCGAGCGAGCGATGTACGCCGCCTCGGCGGAGCACCGCCACAAGGTGTACATCGTGGACGAGGCCCACATGTTGACCCGCGAGGCCTGGAACACGCTCCTCAAGATTCTCGAGGAGCCGCCGCCTCGCGTCGTGTTCGTGTTCGCGACCACGGAGCCGCAGAAGATCGCGCAGAGCGCCACGCCGATCCTGTCGCGCCTGCAGCGCTTCGACTTCCGGCGCATCGGCCCGCGCGCGATCGTCGAGCGCCTGAAACAGGTGCTCGCCGCCGAAGGGCTCGCGGCGGAGGACGACGCCCTGCAGCTCATCGCGAAGAGCGCGGACGGCGGGATGCGCGACGGCCTCTCGCTCCTCGACCAGGTGCTCTCCTTCGGCGAGGGGCCCGTCACCGTCGAGCGCGTCCGCGGCGTTCTCGGCCTGATTCCCGAAGAGACCTACGGCGAGCTGCTGCAGCTCGTCGCGGAGCGGGACGCGCGCGCCGTCTTTCCGCTGGTGGATCGCCTCGTGGATGCGGGAGCGGACCT
>QHVD01000051.1 GCA_003222235.1 Gemmatimonadota bacterium
TTCCTACTGGTCGTCGGCACTGCCGGGCACCGGCGACGAGCTCTTCATGCAGCTCTACTCGACCAGCCCGATCATCGAGGCGGCCGGACTCACCGTGAGCAACACCTCGTCTCAGGGCGCGACGCCGGGGAACGGCTCGCTCGGCGGCTACTCCGTCGGCCAGTCAGTGACGCACGGGATCGGCACGGGCTTCACCACCGTGCAATCGAACAGCGCGCCGATCACCCCCGCATCGCTCACCGGACGCTTTGTGCTGCGGCTGTCGTTCGACGATGCGACCGCCATGCTGACGTGCTCAGTTAGTCTCGACGGCGGTGTGACGTTTCAGAACCCATTTCAACCGATGCAGATCTTCAACAGCGGTGTGACAGACTATGACATCCTACTCGGAGCCGCGGGGGTGACCCCGCCTCCGCCGCCACCCACGCAGACGATACCCCTGCGGCTCCTCCTGGTGAGGAACTCGTCTGACCCGGCGTCCCGGCGTGTGGTCTATAAGGCCAACTCGCCTCGCGACAACCTCAAGTTCTTCGCCGGGCCAACCGTCGGCGGAGCCACGCTCAAGGTCAAGCTTGATACCGTGACCCAGTGCTTCGCCATGCCTGCTAGCGGCTGGTCGCGGTTCGGTCGAACCTACACGTACGCCGACCCGGGCGGCTCCCACGGGCCCGTGAAGGCGGCGCAATTCAAGCAGACTCGGACCGGCGGGATTCAGAACAGGGCCCTCATCATCGGGGCGAACGGGCCGGTCGGCATTGTACCGCCCAACCCGGGGGTCGAGGGAGACACAAACTTCCACATCGGGGACAGCGCCGAGTATTGCGCCTCGACGGCCGGTGGCACGATCGGCCAGAACAATGCGCGGACCTTCAAGGCGTGGAACGCCCCCGCGCCGGCAGGCTGTAACGTGACGGCCTGCTCGCCGAGCGGCGCCTTCCTCGACGCGCTGGACGGGCTCTTCTAGCAAGAAGATGCTCGCCGTCGCGTTGAGGTCGCAGTCGATGTTGACCTGCCAGTTCCCTCGAACATCGGTCTGGACCGCATGGAGGTCTGGACCGCATGGGACGGCAGACAGGAGAGCGGCGACAAAGGCGAGCCGGCCGGGCGAACGCCACATGTGTCCTCCTGCGAAAGAGAGCTAGCACGAGCTAGCACCTGAACGAGACGGAGGGCACGTATGGGGGTTGCGGGTGAGGAGGCTCGAACTACCGGAAAGGATGCGGTCGCCCTTCTCGACCACCACCTCCTCGACCTGGGAGGCATCGAGGCATACCGCCGCGCCACCCCCCGCTGTTCACGACCGACAGCGAGGCTGTGAGGCCGCTGGCGGCCCGCGCGCACGACCCCTTGCGTCAGAAAAGATGCGCGCCTACGCACTGCGTCAGTGCGGCGTCTCGGCATCCGAGTGATGATGGGGCTCGCTGAGGTGGCGGCAGGTCTGACCCTCCTCGCCGCACTGCTGGTGCTGGCTGCGCTCGTCGGCCTCGGCTGGCTCGCGGCGCAGCGGCGTCGGGTTCTGGCCGAGTGGCGGGGCCGACTGCGGCTCGTCCCCCGGAGAGCCCGGCCGGTGCCGAGAGCGAGCGGAGCGACGTGACGCGGCCCGACCTCCCCGAGGATGTGCTCGCGCTCCTCGACCAGCACCTCCTCGGCCTCGGCGGCACCTACGGCGACCCAAGGCCGGCGACCCCATCCAGTACGACGAGCTACGCATCGAGCACGACCAGGGCGAGGGGGAGATCGTGGTCTTCGACCGCGCCATTCTGCTGTTGAGGACCGACGACGAGGCGGTGAGGCGGATTCACCAGGTGTGCTGCGGGCTCGATGACTTCGCCACGCGACACCGCCGGACGTAGCTTCCCGGCGTCCAGCCCCCCGGTCCTCCGGGGTAGTTGATCGGGTAGCGCTTTCGGAGGTACACGGCGGTCGAAGGGGTAGCTCTCGTGCGCGCTTCTCGGCTGCTCGTCGCTACGGTGCTTGCCGCGCTGCTCGGCACTCCTGCCAGCGCGTCAGCCCGCGTTGTGCGCGTCCGGTGCGTCGATGGACTTCTCTCCATGCTGGGTCGGCTTGGTCCCCGCTACTGCGACATGGACGAGAAGACCGATGGCGTCTGCACGTTCGCCCTCCCTCGGTGCGGCGAGGTCGCGTGCTCCCCGGAGATCGTGACGCTGCCCGTGCGGCATCGGCGTGCGGTCCGCGTCCGCCACCGTGGCGCCGTCACAACGTTCAGATTGAGTTGTCGCCTCCCCGTACCGTGCGACGAGGAGCATCGCTGTACCCCCGTGCCGCGGACGTGCGAAGACGGGGCGTTGGGTCCGATGCAGGAAGGACAGTGCGACCTCGATCAGCAGGCGAACGGGACCTGCACGTTCGGCTTCTTCTGTCTGGAGGTCTGTGGTCGCCTGGTCGAGAGCGTCGCCGTGCCAGTCGGCCAGGCTCGAATCGTTGAGCGCCCGAATCTGCCCCTCATCACCGTGACGCAGTACACGCTGCGGTGCGTGCGGTCGCCGTGAGGGTGAGAAATACCGCCGAGCCGAAGGGCTTCGAGTTACAGTTGCGGACCGATCTGCATCGGGGTTAGCCTCGGTGCAGGACGTGATGAGTCGGCAGACGCTCGGCTTCCGCGTGGCGAGCACGGTCTTCAGGATCGTGGCATTTCAGGAGGGCGCAATGCGGCAGATTCATCGGGCATGCACCGCAGTCCTCGTCTCAATCGTCATGATCGGCACGAGCGGCTGCGGGCACGGCGTCCACGTGCATTTCAACAACGGTCAGACGAAGGTGCACGTTGGCTCGCAAGATCGAACCGCAGGCGCTCAGCGGGACAGCGCCGGGCGCGGAACCGGCCGACATCGCTGAGCCGGAGGGGCGAGGCCGTGATCTCCGACCGGACGCCTGTGCTCTCTCCTGGGGTGCCCCGGTTCGGTGGATCGCCTCCGTCGCCGTCGGCGCTGCCGCGATCCTCAGCACGTCGGTCGCGGGAGCAGCGCGGGACGTGCTCGCGTGGGTCCTGCCGCGTGACGGTAGGGCGTGGCGGTCACAGGTGTAGCGTAGTGCGCGCTTCGCAGTCGCGAAGAGGTAGTTGGGCGGCAGAGAGAACGGAGTGAACGAATGCTTACTGGTAGGTGCCTGTGCGGAAGCGTCCGTTTCGAGATCACCAACCGGCTGGGGCCGATAATTTACTGCCACTGCTCGATGTGCCGCCGCACAACGGGCTCAGCCTTCATTACCAACGCCTCGGTACGAGAGGAGGAGTTCCGCGTAACGGCTGGCGCTGAGCACGTCTCGGAGTTTGAATCTTCGCCTGGCAGTTTCCGAGCCTTCTGCTCACGCTGTGGATCGCCCGTATACGGACGCTTGGCTGCCCTCTCGCTGATCCGTGTCCGTCTCGGCACCCTGGACACCGACCCGGGGGCTCGATCTGTGGCACACATTTGGGTCGGCTCGAAGGCGCAGTGGTTTCCGATCACCGATTCCTTGGAGCAATACGAGGAGGAGCCGCCCATCCATTACTGCGCACCGGCTTAATCCTCCGGTCGGTAAGGGCGCTCGCCCTCCTCGATCACCACCTCCTCGACCTCGGCGGCACCTACGGCGACCGAACGCGGGGGAACATCCAGTACGGCCACCTTCGCATCGAGCACGACGAAGGCGACGTGGAGATCGTCGTCCACAACCGTGCCATCCTGCTGTTCGATGTTCGGGACCGACAGCGAGGCGGTGAGGCGGGTTCACCAAGTATGCTGCCGGCTCGCGCCGACGCGGACCGTATCGCGTAACGTGCCGCAACAGGATCGGAGCCTCCTCGCGGGGCCGCAACTTTCAACTCCGCGAGTGCAATGGGTGATCCGGGTTGCCGGCGCGCTCGCCCCGCGTCGCGCCGATAGGCTCGAGCGAGAGACGAGCAGGCCGCGTCGTCTCGACGACAGGGAGGGCGACCACCAGCACGCCGTTGCCATAGGTGACGGTCGCGGACGGGCCGTCGACCGGCGCGTCAAGGGCGAGCTCGCGGTGGTAGGGGCCCAAGATCCACTCGTTGATCAGCACGTCCTTCGTGCCCTCGAGCGGCCCGTGTTCCAGCTTCGGCACCGGGCAGAGCCGGCCATCGAGGACAAGCCGACCGTCGCCGGTCACTTCGACCGTGATGTCTTCGGCGCCGAGCCCCGCCATCGGCGCTGCGACGGTGAGTAGGTCGAGCGAGCGGTACACTTTGACCGGAACGCGGTGGTGCTCCGTCATGGCCCAAGGATGGCGCCGCCCAAGGTCGCAAGCAAGCCGTCCCTCCGCGCCAAGCTACGGCGACCAAGTTGGAACGACACGAGCGGCTCGGGACCGAGCAGGATGTCCTTGACAGCCGATGCACCTGACGGTCTGGCATGAGATCACCGCCGCAGGGCACGGGCTGCCTCACGGGCGAGCGCGTGGAAGAACCTCCCGCCCCACGTCCCCACCCCGAGTAGTGCCCCGAAGAGGATAACGGCATCAATGCCAGTGTGCCGAGACCCGTGCCGCGACCGGAGCCGTCCGTGCCCTTTGGACGCCGGTCGACCGTCATACAGCGTCCGCCACCTGGGACGGCGGCACCGGCCCGGGCTCCGGAACCGGCGCGCGCAGCTGGCGCAGGCGGCGCCGCAACGTCGAACCGAGCACCGCAAGCACGACCGCGGGCGAGGCGGCGCCGTTCGGGTCGTCGATCAGGTGGAAGATGGGCGTGATCCTCTGGAGCACGGCCGGGTCGCAGTGCGCGGACTCGCCGAGCAGCTCGAAGTACGGCTGGAACAGCCGCGAGCCGAGCGGGCGCGTCCCCACCGTCGTCGGCCAGACGAAGTCGGCGCCCGCGCTCAGGTTCCAGACGCCGGACAGGAACTTCGCCTGATCCCGGAAGTGCCGCTTCGGGAGCTCGCGCGCCGACAGGCCGACCGTGTGCAGGGCCTTCTCGAGCGTCGCCGCGCAGACCGCCGCCGTCGACATCCCTTGACCGTAGACCGGATTGAATGCGCACACGCCGTCGCCGACCGCAACGAAGCCGTCGAGCTCACCGCGCCAAGACTCGTAGTGGCGAAACCGATTCGTGGTCGAGCGGTTCGGAACGATGTCGCCGAGCGGCTCGCACATGCGGATTGCCTGGGCGAGGAGCGGCGAGGTGAGGCTCTCGAGAAACTCGACGAACCCCTTCTCGTCCGTCGGCGGGTAGTCCTTGCAGAAGCCGACGGCGGTGACGAGCCAGCGGTGGTCCTCAACCGGGAACGCCACGCCGCCGCGTGGGAAGTCGGGCGGGACGCCTTCGATCCACAGGCCGTCCCACCACCACTGCGCGGGTCGCCGCGCCGCCGGAGGCCGGCGATAGAAGCGGGAGGCGTAGCCCGCGTACGCCTCGACGACGTCCTCCTCCGGCGCGGGGAGCCCGAGCGCCGCGAGCCAGCTCGGGGCCTTGCTCCCGCGGCCGCTCGCGTCCACGACGAGATCGGCCGCGATCTCTTCGGGCACCTCGCCCTTCGGCGTCGCACGCACTCCGGTGACGTGCAGCCGATCGCGTCGCTCCGTGCGCAGGGCGTCGACCGTGGTCCGCTCACGCAGCGCGATATTGCCGTGTCGCCGGAGGCGCTCGCGGACGACGCTCTCGACGAGGGGCCGGCTCGCCCAGAGCACCTCTAGCCCGCTCCGGCAGCGCGGCGCCCATCCCCACTTACGTCGGACCGCGAAGCCCTGCGCGAAATCGAATCGGTGGGCCCCCCGCTCGACCAGCGTCCGTTCGAAGCCGGGAAACAGCCGCTCGAGCTCGCGCTGGCCGCGGGCGAGCAGCGCGTGCGCGTGATGGCTCTGCGGCACACCGGTGCGGTGCGCGACATCGTCCGGGTAGCGATCGCGGTCGAAGACCGTGACCGTATCGAAGAAGTCGCCGAGCACGCGCGCGGCACACATGCCCGCCAAGCTCCCGCCGACGACGATAGCGTGCGTCATCACGAGGCTAAGTTAATGACCGGCCAGGTTGAGCTACGGGGGGGCGAAACCAAGCGGCCTCCGGCTGCGTTCGGGGACGCTATCACGTCCCGTTGCGATGTTCGTACAGCCAGGGACCCATAGCACCAAGCTGAGCCGCCTGTCAAGCGAGATTACTTGTTTAAATTATTAAGATGAGCAGCCGGTCTGGGGAAGAACGCACACACCCATCCATCCCCCTCATCAGCGGGAAAAACACACGGATGCACGATTCCTGAGAACCGTGCGATAGAATCCTCGGTACGGCTGGGCCCGCTGGCCGAGCGCGCTCACTACGGCGGCATCTTCCGTTCCTCCCTGAACACGGCCGGACGCGCGTGGATCGGCGTCCGGCGCTCTGCCCGTCGAGATGCTGCATACTCTGTGCCGCGCGGTGCGACCGCCGGAATCCGCAGCCGCCGAAAGGCGAGTCACCCCGGCGCATGAACGACCGTTCACTTGGATGGGACGAGGACGGAACCGGCGTTCACACGAGGCGTCCGCTCAGCCCGACGGGGAGTCTCGATCTACAGAGGCCTTCGCTTAGTCGTCGTCCCGGTCCCCCTGGCACTACTCCCCCGTGAGAGCTTCCCGTACGTGACCAGATGCCCCTCCGCCGGTGGATAGGTTGCCCTGCGTAGCCTGGCGCTGGTATTTGCCAATTGCCCCACACGCTCCCAGTCGCGCACTTCTCAACCGGAAGGTCGGGGCCAAGGAAGGGACTCATGCCGCGACGAAGGAGTCTGCTCACGGTGATAGGCGTCATGGTTCAGCTACAGGTGCGCGAGGCGGTTCAGGGTCTGGTGTGGAGCGCGAGTCCGAGGAAGAAGGGCAAGAACCGGCCGCAGAAGGCGGCGCGGGCATAGAGAGCCGGAGCGACCACCCGGTTTGAAGACACGCAAGCACCGTGGGTGAGTGAGGGCGGCCTACTAGTTTGAATACCCGCAAGGCGAGGACCGGCTAGGCAACTGCCGCCACGAGGTGGGCTTGCCCGTGTTAGGCAGAGCTCGGCATAAGCGCGGCAAGCCCAGTCCTACGCGACGTGGACGGCGAGGGCGTGGGGGTGGCGTTTAGGTCAGCGCGCGGGTGGCCACTACCACGACACGCAACCCGCACCGGGTCCTGGCCCGCACGCTTGTGGGCGGCCTTTTGTTCTGCAAGGGTTAACATTCCACGGGGCCGCGTCGCCACAGGAGGAACCGTGCCCCTCGCATTTCGCTGCCTTCGGCTAGTCGCTGCTCCTCTCGCCCTGTACTCGGCTCTGGCCCCGCCGTCGCTCGCTCTGACCTTCAGTTCGTCGTGCGATCGCTTCGAGATCGATGGCAACACCTTCGGTCCCGCCGACGGCACCCTCGACTTCGTCGATGAGTTCGACAGCGGCATGCTCGCGCCGAACTGGACGGTCCTTCTCGGCAGCGCGCAGGAGACGGGGAGCGACGTCATCGTGCACAGCCCAGGGGTCGACGTCCAGCTTGGTCCCACGCTCTTAGAGATCAGCACGATAGAGAACGCGGTGCACGGCATCGAAAAGGGCGCCGGGAACTTCACCATGAGTTCCTACTGGTCGTCAGCGCTGCCGGGCACAGGCGACGAGTTCTTCATGGAGCTCTACTCGACCAGCCCGATCATCGAGGCG
>QHVD01000052.1:0-200 GCA_003222235.1 Gemmatimonadota bacterium
CGGAACGTCAGCCAATCGGGCCGCCCCCGCCACGAGACTGTGAAGGCACGGGTATAGCTCTCGTAGTTGTCCAGGACGACCAACCGCCGGCGTGCGGCGAGCCGGTCGGCGATGTGACTATACCGGGCGATGCCGTACGGTGCCCGCCGGTACGCTCCGAACCGGGTGCGGAGCCACGCGCCCTCGGGCACTCGGGCCTC
>QHVD01000052.1:211-4650 GCA_003222235.1 Gemmatimonadota bacterium
ACACTGAGGTCGCGATGGACGAGGCGCGCGTCCCGAACGATGAGCGCACCGTGCGCCGCGAGGGCCGCAAGTGCGGCGCCGGCCGCAACGCCAAGCGCGGGCGCGCGCACGCCGCGAAGCGCCATGGCCACGGAGGGCAGGAGGGTGATGGCTCCCAGGCACCGGAGCCGGATCGCCATGAACCCGCCCTCGCCCACCTGATCAGGTCCCACGACCGAGAGGACGAGTAGAAGGAGCCCGAACACCTCGGCGCCTGAAACCGACGCGAGCCCATCCCGTTGAGCGGCGCGGAGCCGGCTACCGAGGGTGAACCAGACCGCGGCCATGATCAGCGCGCCGCCCACGGCGTCGAGCGGGTGGACGCTCATGACGAAGTCACCCATGACGAGGCCAAGCAGGCCAAGCCCCGGGTCCGCCGCGGTGACGGCGCCGCTCACGCCAGCGCCACCCGCGCTCAGTTCGAGGAGCAGGAGGGCGAGCGCGGGCCCAGCCACCGCCAACTCTCCCCACCGTCCCTGGCGCGTCAGCGCTCGCCACCCGGCCGTGGCGAGAGCCAGCCCAGTCCCCACGGCGAATGTCAGGAAGTGGGTCAGGTAGAGGGCGGCGAAGATACCCTGGGCGAGGAGCCGTCGGCGCGGCGTCGGCGCACGCTCGAGCACGAGGACCAGCGCAGCGTAACAAGCGAGCGAGAGGGCGAAGTCGTAGAAGCCCATCCAGATGAACCAGGTCTGCGTGAGCCACGCTGCGGCGGGCGCGAGCGCGACGAGCGCGGTCGCCCCCGGACGCGCCAATAGCGCGAGCAGCGCCGCAAGCGTCGCCACGACGGCGAGCGTGAAGACCACGCGTTCCCCGGTTTCCCAGCCGATGGTCCGCCCGAGGGCCACGAGCAGCGCGTGGGCGGCCTGGTTCGGACGGGTCGGATCCGTGTTCAACTCCATGTAGCGAGCATACGGTAGCCGCCCCGACTCGACGGCGTCCGCGACGAGCGCGTTGTACATATGGCTCGGGCCGTCGGTCGTAACGAGCACGGGCGACGCCCAGATCGGCACGACGACCAGTGCCGCCACAACCGACAGCACCAGTGCCCCCCCCCGCAGCCGGGCGGTGGTGGTGTCCCGCGCGAGGAGCCCCGGCCCCGCCTCCGGGGTCACGCTGGCGACCGCGGTCACTCAGGAGTCCTCATCATCCTTCGCGACAGCCCCGTCGTAGCGGCTCAGCTTGCGGTACAGGGTGGAGGGGTCGATCCCCAGCACCTCGGCGGCCCGCGTCTTGTTCCCCCCCTCGCTCTGCAGCACCCAGGTGATGTAGGCGCGCTCGATCACGTCGAGAGTGGGGTTGACGTGCGTGCGGTCGGCCACGAGCGGCTCGGCCCGGCGCTCGGTGAGCTTGTCCGGCATCGCCGAGAGATCGATCGTCTCGCCCTTCGTGAGCACCGCCGCCCGCTCCAGCGCGTTCTCCAGCTCCCGCACGTTGCCGGGCCAGTCGTAGACGATCACCGCCTCCAGGGCCTCCGGGGACAGCCGCTTGGGAGGCTCGCCCTGCTCCTGGGCGATCTTCTTCAGGAACTCGGTCACGAAGATCGGGACGTCCTCACGGCGGTCGCGCAGCGGCGGCAGGTGGATGGCGATCACGTTCAGCCGGTAGTAGAGATCGGTCCGGAACCGGCCGCGCTTGATGTCCTCCTCGAGGTCCCGGTTCGTCGCCGCGACCACCCGCACGTCCACCGGGATCGCGCCCGTGCCACCCACCGGGATCGCCTCGCGCTCCTGCAACACGCGCAGCAGCTTGACCTGCGTGGCGGGGGACATCTCGCCGATCTCGTCCAGGAAGAAGGTCCCGCCACGCGCGGCGGCGAACAACCCCTGCTTGTCGCGCACCGCCCCGGTGAACGAGCCCTTCACGTGGCCGAACAGCTCCGACTCGAGCAGGCTCTCGGGGAGCGCACCGCAGTTCAGCGACAGGAAGGGACCCTCACTGCGGCCCGAGAGCTCGTGGATGAAATGCGCGATGACTTCCTTCCCCGTGCCGGACTCTCCCTGGATGAGCACGGTGCTCTCGGTCGGCGCCACCTGCTCGGCGAGCCGCAGCACGTCCAGAAACGGGCGCGCCTTGCCCAGCGGCTTGACCAGCCCCGAGCGCTCGCGGCGGCGGATCTCCTGCTTCAGCTGCTTGTTCTCGGCCTTGAGCAGGCGCTGCTCGGCGGCGCGCCGGCAGATGGCTACGAGATCGTCGTTCGAGAACGGCTTCTGGATGTAGTAGAAAGCGCCCTGGTTCACCGCCTGGATGGCGGTCTGGAGCGAGGCCTGCGCGGTCATGAGGATCACCGGCGTCTCGGGGTCCTGCTCCCGGACCGAAGCCAGAATGTCCGTGCCCGAGATACCGGGCATCTTGATGTCGGTGAGGACGATGTCGGGCGCCGCCGCCTTCAGCTGCTCCAGGCCGGCCTTGCCGCCCTGCGCGGTGGTCACGTCGAAGCCTTCGCCCTTGAGGAGAATCCGGAGCACATCCAGGATCCCCATCTCGTCGTCGATCACAAGAATAGATGGCTGGTTAGTCACGCACCCCTCCTCGATATCGCGGCTGGCACGCTCCGCCCCCAGCGCACCGCCGGGAACTGGACCTCGTGCGGTTCATGCGGCCTCCTCCTTGCGTCGCGCCGCCGGGAAGTACACGGTGAAGGTCGTCCGCTGCCCCGGCGCCGAATCCACGAGCACCAGCCCGCGATGCGCCGCGACCGCGCGTTGCACGATGGCAAGGCCAAGTCCCGTGCCCCCATCGCGGCCCGTCACAAACGGCTCGAACATCCGCGCGCGCAGCGGCTCCGGAATGCCCGGCCCGTTGTCGCTCACCGACAGGAAGATCGGGTTCTCGATCCCCGCCCCACCCGGGAGCTCGTGCGCGGCGGAGCGCCCGGTCTCGACCGTCACCCGGGCGTTTTTGCCCGCCGCCTGGACGGCGTTCAGCACCAGGTTCATGACAACCCGGTGGAGCAGGTCTTCGTCTCCCTCCATGGGCGTGGGGTCGCCGGCGAGGTCGATCCGCGCGCCCTCCGGACAGTCCGGATGCTCGCGAACCAGCTCGATCACGGCGACCGCAACCGTGCGAAGGTCCAGCGGCCGGCACTCCGTGACGCGCACGCGGGAGAAATCGAGGAACTCGGAAAGCAGCCGGGAGAGCCGATCGCTCTCGTGCATGATCAAGCCCGTGAGGAACTTGTCCTCGGCGTCCGCCCGCTTGGCGCGGCTGAGCTGCTCCACCGACGAGCGGATCGACGCCAGCGGGTTCCGGATCTCATGTGCCAGGCTGGACGACAGCTCCGCCACGGCCTCGAGGCGCTCGGCCCGAAGGTGGAGCTCCTCGAGCCGCTTGGAATCCGAGATGTCGGTGAAAATCGCCGTGACGCGGGGGGGGGGAGCGCCGCCGGGCTCCTCGTGCGTCGTGGTCGTGACCCCGATGGGGAACGTGCGATCCGCCCGCCGCACCATGGCTTCCACCCGCATCGCCCGCACGCCCCGGCGCGCCGTGGCCGTCAGCGCAGCCCAGAACTCCGGCGCCATTCGCGCGAACTCGGGCATGATGGATCGGCCCAGCCACTGCCGCTCCCGGAACCCCAGGATCTGCTCGGCGGCGGGATTGCAGTACAGCAGCCGGCCGTCGCCGTCCACCGTCACGATCCCCGTCGGGATGCTCCGCAGCACGTCCGCCGCTTCCAGCCGCACCTGGCGCAGCTCACCGGCCAGCGCTTCGTGCTCGGCGCCCATCGCGGATACGCGGCTCGCCAGGTAGGCGGTCACGGCCCCGACCACCGCGAACAGCCCGAGCTGCAGCGCGATCCCCGGGCCGGGCGCGAGCTGGTGCCCGAAGATCACATCGGCGAAGTACACCAACCCCACGAGCGCCGTCACCAGCGCCGTGCTCGCGGGCGGCATCAGGAGCGCCGTCACCACGATCAGCGGCACGTACAGCGTCGAGAAGTCGCTCGCCGGACCGCCCGTGATGTGCACGATCGTCGTGACCAGGGCGACGTCGAACAGCGCCTGAGCGTACAGGAACGTCCGCCCCGGCGTGCGGCCCCGGATGTGCGTATGCCAGTACGATGCGACCGTGACGACCACCGTCACCACGAGGAGGAGCGAGGTGACGAGGAGGTCGAGCGGGGCGGCGACGTTGAACTTGAAGGCCGCGCTCAGGTAAATGGCCCCGGCCACCGCCACCCGCACAACGTAGACCCACCGCAGCAGGATCGGGGGCACCGGCATCGCCGAGCCCGGGAAATTACCGCCCGGCCACTTCACCATCGCGCTCCCTCCGAGACAGCCGTCAAGCGCAGGCCGTAGGCCAGTTTGCGCTAACAGCTTCAACCAAAACGAGTTACTACCGTGCTGAGCTATCCCAGTGGGCGCAAAGGGACCTAAGTATTGGGAGTGGTCTGGCAAAGT
>QHVD01000053.1 GCA_003222235.1 Gemmatimonadota bacterium
ATATCCGGCGGGACCGGATGGTGTTCCTGGGGTACGGCAAGTACTGGCGCTCCGACGCCATCGTCGGCCTGATGCCCATCGAGGAGGACCGGGGCCCGAGACGGCGGACCAACGTTTTCGTCGACGGGCACGCGGAGCCGATCGTCGCCTCGCGCACCGAGCAAAGCATCCTCGAGGATATGGGGGCGACGGACGAGACCTTCCAGGTCCAGTCCCTCCGTGAGGCGATCGCCGAGCTGCTCGCCGCGTTCCACGAGTTCTCTCCCATCCTGCGCCGCGCGCTGCTCCACGAGCACCACTTCGACGTCGAGAAATGGGAGCAGCGCCTGGGGGAGATCCTGCGCTCGCCGGCGGCGCCCGAGCTGGTGGATCAGAACGAGCTGTTCGACTGATGAACGTCTGACGTCGCACGTCGCACGTCGCACGTCTCACGCCAGGCCAATGACCTCAGGCGACACCGCACCGGGCGTCCACGCCGACGCCGCCGGCTGGGCCGGCCACCCCCGCGGCCTCTCCACGCTCTTCTTCACGGAGATGTGGGAGCGCTTCAGCTACTACGGGATGCGGGCGTTCCTCATCCTCTACATGGTCCACGCCCTCGGCTTCGACGACAAGCATGCCGGCGCCGTCTATGGCACGTATACGGGGAGCGTCTGGTTCGCCGCCATCTTCGGCGGCATCATTGCGGACCGCTGGCTGGGGCAGTACCGCAGCGTGCTCCTCGGCGGGATCATCATCGCGCTGGGGCATTTCACGCTGGCGTTCAAAGCTCTGCCGCTCTTCTACACGGGCTTATCGCTGATCGTGATCGGCACCGGCCTGCTCAAGCCGAACGTAAGCACCCTGGTGGGCTCGCTGTACGAACAGGGCGACGCGCGGCGGGATGCGGGGTTCTCCATCTTCTACATGGGCATCAACCTCGGCGCGTTCATCGGCCCGCTCGTCGCGGGTTATTTCGCTCAGAAAGTGGATTGGCACCTGGGCTTCGCCTGCGCGGGCGTGGGCATGACGCTCGGGTTGATCCAATACGTCCTGGGCCGCGCGCGGCTCGCGCCCGCCCTGGCGCGGCTCGCGGCCCAGCCCAAGCTCGCGTCCGTCGGCGCAGCCGATCCGGCGCCGCGAGGCTTCACGACGGCCGAGTGGAACCGGATCGCCGCCGTGGTCGTCTTCTTCCTCGCCGCATCGCTCTTCTGGGCGGCGTACGAGCAGGCGGGCTCCACGCTCAACCTCTTCGCCGACCGCTACACCCGTACCGAGGTCCTCGGGTTCTCGTTTCCCTCTTCGTGGTTCGTGTCCGTGCAGGCGGGGTTCGTGATTCTGCTCGCGCCGGTGTTCGCGTGGCTGTGGGTGTGGCTCGGGCCGCGGGAGCCGTCGAGCCCGGCGAAGTTCGCGATGGCCCTGCTATTCGCCGCGCTGGCGTTTCTGCTGCTCGTGCCGGCCGGCGTGATCGCGCAAGCCGGGGTGAAGGTAAGCCCGCTGTGGCTGGTCGGTGCCTACTTCATCGAGGAGCTGGGCGAGCTGAGCCTCAGCCCCGTGGGGCTCTCGGTGGTCACGAAGCTCGCCCCCACGCGGATCGTCGGGCTCATGATGGGGGTGTGGTTTCTGTCAAACGCCCTGGGCAACAAGCTGGCCGGCTGGAGCGCCGGGTTCATCAGCACCATGCCGCTCGCGACGTTGTTCGGCACCACCGCGGTGGTGATGCTCGGCGCGGCCCTGGTGATGGCGCTCCTCATCAAGCCGGTGCGAAACCTGATGGGCGGAGTGCATTGAACCTGACGGCGAGCGGGGACGAGTCGTCGTGAGGCACGACCCCCCGAAGAGTCCCGACGTGGATTGATTGGACGCCCTGAAGGGCGCCCTCGGCCCGGGCGCGTCCTGAAGGACGCTGGTGCGCGGCCGTCCTTCAGGACGGGCTCCGCTGCCGAGGCCGGGCTTCAGCCCGTGCGATCACCCCGTCGCAACCCCCCAACGACCTTCCTTAGGATCCTGCGTGCACGAGCTAGGGGGGGGGGGGCGACATCGCCCAGCTTCTCGTAGAAGCCACGGGACAGTTTGGCGGTCACCGGCATCTCAGCCCTCGTCGTGCGTACCGGTGACCTCTATAGCATACGCTCGGCGGAGTGCGTCATCAATCCAGCGCAGCTCGTGTCGAACTCCCGCAGGCTCCTCGTGCCTCTACCGGACCGCCGTGCTCGCGCCCATGAGCCGCCGGTCGAGGAAATCCACAGCCCTCTGATACGCCGCGAGCCAGTGCGCATACGTGAGGAAGTCGTGGATGTCGTCCGGGAAGACGAGCTGCTCCACCTCCACGTTCCGCTCCCGCAGCGCGGCCGCCAGCTGCACGGTCTGGCTGAACTGCACGTTGCGGTCGTCGTCGCCGTGGATGAGGAGCACGGGCGAGCGCCAGTCCTTCACGTACGCGATGGGCGACGATTCGTACGCGCGCTTCGCTGCCTCGGCCCGCTTCGCGGGGTCGTAGGTCGGCACCCAGTTCTCGATCTCCACGTTCCAGTCGTGCACGCCGTGCAGGTCGACACCCGCCGCGAACAAGTCGGAGGCGCGTGCCAGGCCCATCGCGGTCAAGAACCCGCCGTACGAGCCGCCCCACAGCGCGATGCGCTTCGCGTCCACGTCGGGCCGGCCGCGGAGGTAGAGCCCCGCGCCGAGCACGTCGTTGAACTCGCTCGCTCCCTGCGCACCGTAGTGCAGCGCCTCGCGGAACTCCATGCCGTAGCCGATCCCACTGCGGTAATTCACCGACAACACCACGTAGCCGCGGCTTGCGAGATACTGGTTCAGCGCGTAGGCATTGCGGTAGTAATACATGTAGTGCCACCCCAGGAGCATTTGCCGGCGTGAGCCGCCGTGAAAGAAGATTACGGCTGGGCGCCGGTCGCCGGCCTTGAGGTTCTTCGGCAGGAAGAGCTGGCCGTGGATGATGAGTCCGTCGGCGGCGGAGAACAACACCGGCTGCGGCTCCACGAGCGAGGCCTCGGGGAACGCGGCGGGTATCGTGCCCGCCACAATGTCGCGCGCCGATCCCGAGCCGGTGAGAATCGCCGGGCGGGGGTGCTTCCGGGCGTCCGCCCGGAGGAAGGCCACGCTCCCGCCGTCGCTCGTCACCACCGGCGACCACTCGATGCCGGTCCCGCGTGTCACGGCCACCGGCTTGCCGCCGGCGGCGCTGACCTTCCAGATGTGACGGCGGTCGACGTCGTCCTGATTCGAGCTGAACACTATCCCCGCGTGATCGGGAGTCGCGGCCACGTGCTCCACCTCGAACGCGCCCGGTGTGAGGAGAGTAGCGGCGCCGCCCGAGACCGGGACCGTGTAGAGGTGCGTCCAGCCGTCCTTCTCCCAGGGAAACACGATCCGGTCCCCCGCGCCCCAGATGAGTTGATGCGCAGCGACGATCTCCCGAAACGCGCTGCCCCGGCCGGTGTCGCCCACCCATACCTGCCGCCCCGCGCCGGTCGCGACATCCGCCACGCGTATCGACCAGGGCTGCTCCCCGCGGCGGGGCGTGAACGGCAGCCGCCCGACGCTTGCGGGCATGCGGATGAACGCGATCGTCTTGCCGTCGGGCGACCAGACGGGCTCCGCGTCCTCGTCGACGCTCGGGTCGACGAACCGCAGCGCCTTTGCGCCGATGTCGTACACGGCGATGAGGGCGTGGTCGCCGCGGTCGCTCACGAAGGCGAGCTTCGCCGCGTCGGGCGACCAGCGTAGCGAGCCGGCGCGGCCGCGCGCGTGGACGAGTTGCTCGGCGGCGCTGGTGTCGGTGAGCGAGGCCCACCACACCTGGCCGCGCCTGAGGAACGCGACGCGGTCGCCCTTCGGCGCGACCGCCGGGGCGTTTCCTTCGCCGATCCGCCGCGGGGTCCCGCCTGTCACCGGCACGATCCACACCGCCTGCTCGACGCCCGCGACGAGAGCTTGGGGGTTCGGGTACTCGCCCTTGTCGTTCAGGTCGCCACCGCGGACGTACGCGATGGCGCGGGCGTCCGGAGTCCACTGCAACTCGCCGATCTCCTGCCCGTCGTCCTCGGCGTAACTCGTCACCGGCTTCCCCTGGTAATCGGGCGGCCCGGCCACCCAGACGTTGCGCGCGCCGCGCGCGTTCGAGACCCAGGCGACCGCGCCTGCGGCGGGCGCAGCCACGAGCTCGTCGGGGAACGGGGCGCTCATCACCTGCTCGAGGGTGAAGGGGGGCTGCTGGACGCGGAGCGCCGTCGGGATCAGCAGGCCGGCGGCCGCGGCGAAGGCAGAGACACGAATTGGTCTGATCATGAGAAAAAGGTAGCGCGATTTGCGGTCAGTTGAACCGCGTGGCGCGCCAGAGCACCAGGCCGGTCCCCACGAGCAGCACCAGCATCGCGCAGACGAGGCCCGCCACCCAGCGCCAGGCGAGGGCCATCTCGGGGACGTGGGCGACGGCGGCGAAGCCGCCAAAGACGGCCGTGGCGGCGAGCGCGATCAGCCAGTCGAGCCGGGTCCGGCTGCGCGCGCGCGCTCCCGTGTCGCGGCCGGCGAGCGCCGAGCCCACGTAAGCGGGATCGACGCCGTAGCGCGAGGCCTCGCGGGTCGCGGCGTCCTGCCAGCGACGGTGCTCGGGGCCGGCGGCCGAGGCGAGCGCGATCGCCCCCGCGCCGAGCGCCATCAGCAGGGAGCCGCCGATGACCTGCGCGTAACTGCCGCCGGCGGCGCCGCGCAGCTCGCCGAACACGAAGATTCCCCAGAGCAGTCCCCAGAGCTGGTTCGTGTTCGAAAGGGGGATCCCGCGGCTGATGCCGACGTATTTCGCCGCGTACTGCTGGAACAGGTCTCCCACGACCCAGAGGAACCCGCCGAGCAGGAGCCAGAAGAGCACGGCGCGCGCGCGCAGGAGCTCGGCTGCGAGGGCCGCCACGCCGCCGCGGTCGCCGATCGCCAGAGCGGCCATCATGCCGAGCTCGCCCACGGTGAAGAGTGTCACGAAGGAGAGCGGATTCATCCCCGTCAGGTACGCCTTGCGGTAGGGGATGTACATCGTGCCCCACAGCGCGCCGGCGGTGAGCGCGGCGACGACGCCCCGCAGCGGGTGACCCGCGGGCGCCTGCGCGGACGACGCGACCGCGAGCAGCGCGCCGCCGCCGAACATCAGCGCCGCTCCGCCGAGCACGCCCAGCCAGCGGGACCACGCCGCCTGGCGCAGCTCATTGAAGAACACGAAGCCCCACACGATGCCGAGCAGGCTGTTGGAGTTCCAGAGCGGAAAGGCGATGCTGAGCCCGACGTCCCGAATCGCGAAGATCGTCAGCGTGTTGGCGACCGCCCAGAGGCACCCGGCGAGCACGGCCCAGACCACGAGATGGGGCGCTTGCCGGATATCCCAGGCGACGGCCGAGGTGCCGCGCAGCAGCGCGGGGAGGCTCCAGCGTGCGATGAAAACGCCCAGCACCATGGCGAGCGAGATCACCACGGGTGAGATGCCGAGCGAGACCATCTTGGTCGGCGCCTCCGCCGCGCCGAGCCACGCGCCGGCCGTGAGCCCGCTCAGGACGCCGGCGAGCTGCAGGCGCCGGAGGCGGGACGCGTCGAGCGCCGCGTCCGGCGTCACCGGATCCACCGCAGCACCAGGAGGCCGGCGACGAGCGCCGCGAGCGGAACCCAGAGCTGGGCGTCGCGGAGCACGGCGGAGACGCGGCCGCGGGGGCCGAGGGAGGTGGGCGTCACATCGGCTCCTCGGCGAAGTGGCAGGCCGCGAAGTGGGCGGGCGCCACCTCGCGCAGGCGCGGCGTCTCGACGCGGCAAAGATCGTTCTTCTTCGGGTGGGGGCAGCGCGGGTGGAAGTGACAGCCGGGGGGCGGCGCGACCGGCGACGGGACGTCTCCCGGCAGCACGATGCGCTGCCGCGCGGCGTTCGGGTTCGGCACGGGGATCGCGGACAAGAGCGACCGCGTGTACGGATGCCGCGGGGCTTGATACAGCGCCGCCGCCGGCGCGTGCTCGACGATCCTGCCCAGGTACATGACCGCCACCTGGTCGGCGATGTACTTCACCACCGCGAGGTCGTGGGCGATGAAGAGGTACGTGAGCCGGCGCCTCTGCTGCAGGTCGGTGAGCAGGTTCAGCACCTGGGCCTGCACCGAGACGTCGAGCGCGCTGACCGCCTCGTCGAGCACCACGAACTCGGGCTCGACCGACAGCGCGCGCGCGATGCCGACGCGCTGCCGCTGGCCGCCGGAGAGCTCGTGGGGGTACGCGTTGGCGAAGGTCGGGTCGAGGCCGACCTCTTCGAGCAGCGCGGCGATGCGCCGCTCCGCCTCGGCGCCGCGGGCAAGCCGGTGGATCGCCAGCGGCTCGGCGAGGGTCTGGCGGACGGTCATGCGCGGGTTGAGCGACCCGTAGGGGTCCTGGAACACGATCTGCATCCGGCGCCGGAGCGCCCGCAGCTGGCGCGGGCCGGCGGCGACGCTGCCCGCGTCGGGCTCGATCAAGCGCAGGGTCGAGCGGGCGACCGTCGACTTGCCGCAACCGGACTCGCCCACGAGCCCGAGCGTGCGGCCGGCCGAAATCGCGAACGACACGCCGTCCACCGCGCGCACGAGCCGGCGCGGCCGCCCCACCCGGAAGAGACCGCGCTCGACGCGAAAATGCTTGACGAGCCCCTCCACCTGCACGAGTGCGGCCGTCACGGACGCGGCGTCCTGCGCCGCGGCTCGGTGAGGAGCCAGCAGCGCACGGTGTGCGTGCCGGGCTCGCCGGTCCCGGCGTCGAGCAGCGGCGGCTCCTCCTGCCGGCACCGGTCCCAGGCGTAGGGGCAGCGCGGGTGGAAACGGCAGCCCGGGGGCCACGCGGTCGCCGCCGGCACCTGGCCCGGGATGGTATGGAGGCGCCCGTGCCGCTGGCGGGGCGGCGCGTCGATCCGCGGCACCGAGGCCATCAGGCCCTCGCTGTACGGATGCAGAGGCCGCGCGAACAGCTCGACGGTCGGGGCCTGCTCCACGATCTGCCCCGCGTACATCACGATCACCCGATCGGCGCTGCCGGCCACGACGCCGAGGTCGTGGGTGATCAGCATGACCGCCATGCCGAGGTCCGCCTGCAGGCGGTCGAGGAGCTCGAGGATCTGCGCCTGGATCGTGACGTCGAGCGCCGTGGTCGGCTCGTCGGCGATGAGGAGCTTCGGGTGGCAGATGAGCGCCATGGCGATCATCACCCGCTGGCGCATCCCGCCGCTGAGCTGGTGCGGGTAGTGGTCCACCCGCTCCTCGGGGTCGGGGATGCCCACGAGCCGGAGCATGTCGATGGCCCGCCGGCGCGCGGCCTTGCGGGAGAGCCCCTGGTGCACGACCGCCGCCTCGCCGATCTGGTCGCCCGCGGTAAACACCGGGTTCAGGGACGTCATCGGCTCCTGAAACACCATCGCGATCTGGTTGCCGCGGATCGCGCGCAGCTCCTTGGGAGCGAGCGTCAGCAGGTTCCGCCCCTCGAACTCGATGAAGCTGCCGGGCCGGATGTGACCGGGGGGCTCGGGGATCAGGCGGAGGATGGAGAGCGAGGTGACGGTCTTTCCGCATCCCGATTCGCCGACGATGCCGAGCGTCTCCCCGGGATGGACCTCGAAGGAGACGCCGTCCACGGCGCGGGCGGTGCCGCTGCCCTGCTCGGTGACGAAATACGTCTTGAGGTCGCGCACGCGGAGCAGGGGCTCCGTCACGCCGCCCCCCCCTCCCGGCGCGGGTCGAGGGCGTCGCGCAGCCCGTCGGCGATGCCGTTGAGCGCCATGACCACGACCGCGATGGCGAGGCCCGGGAAGACGGATGTCCAGGGCGCCACGGCCATCTTCTCGGTACCATCGAAGATCATGCTGCCCCAGCTCGGGGCGGGCGACGGAACGCCGAGCCCGAGGAACGAGAGTCCGGCCTCGAGCAGCATCACGTTGCCGATGCCGAGGGCGGCGGAGACGATGATCGGCGCGGCCGCGTTGGGCAAGACATGGCGAAACACGACGCGCCTGGGGCCCGCGCCCAGAGCCCGCGCCGCGGCGACGAACTCGCGCTCCCGCAGCGAGAGCACCTCGGCGCGCACCAGCCGGCTCGTCCCGAACCAACTCGTGAAGCCGATCACGAGCACGAGCACCGCGAGCGGGACGTGCTCCCACAGCGCCACGACCATCAGCAGCACGAAGATGCGCGGCAGCGCGAGCCCCACGTCCACGAACCGCATCAGCGCGGCGTCCACCCAGCGCCGGAAGTATCCCGCGACGGCGCCCACCGCGGCGCCCAGGGTGACGGCCACGAGCATCGCCAGCGCCCCGATCCCCAGCGAGATGCGCGCCCCGTAGACGAGCCGGCTCCACACGTCGCGGCTGTAGACGTCGGTGCCGAGCGGGTGCAGGCCGGATGGCGGCCGGTTCTGCAGCTCGACGATGCCCGGCATCCAGTCGGGGTCGTACGGCGCCACGAGCGGTGCGGCGAGCGCGAGCGTCACGAAGAACGCGAGCACGAACACGCCGGGGGTCGATGCCGGATGCCGGAGGAACCGTCGCCCGGCGGCGGTGCCCAGGGCACGGCGCCGCACCGCGCCGGCGACGAGCAGCGCGGCTGCCAGGGCGCCGGCGAGCGCGAGCCATTTCCAGGCGTTCACGCGTCGCTCCGGAGGCGGATTCGCGGGTCCGCCAGGGCGTAGAGCGTGTCGGCGGCGAGGTTGCCCAGCACCACCATCACACTCGCCGCGAGCGCGGTCGCGGTCACGACCGGATAGTCGCGCTGCAAGATCGCGCTCACGGTGAGCCGGCCCATGCCGGGCCACGCGAACACCCACTCGACCAGCACCGCGCCGGTGAGCAGGAACGGAAAGGCGAGTCCGAGGAGTGAAATGACCGGCAGCAAAGCGTTACGCAGCGCGTGCACCAGGACCACGCGACGCTCGGCCAGCCCCTTGGCGCGCGCCGTCCGCACGTAGTCCTGGCCGACCACTTCGAGCAGGGCGGCGCGCTGGAAGCGCGCCGTGCCCGCGGCGCCCACGATGCCGAGCGTCAACGCCGGGAGCGCGAGGTGCCAGAGGCGGTCGGCGAGACAGCGCGCCGAGGTGACGGTCGGGCAGAGCACCGGATCGCCGACCCCACCCACCGGGAACCAGTGGAGCCGCTGCGCAAACACCAGCAACAGCACGAGGCCGAGCCAGAACGTCGGCATCGAGTTGAAGAACAGCGCCACGTTGCCGAGCGCGACGTCCGCGAAGCGCCGCGATCGCGCGGCCTGGTACACGCCCAGCGCGAGACCCAGGAGGAAATCCACGAAC
>QHVD01000055.1 GCA_003222235.1 Gemmatimonadota bacterium
GCGGAGTGGGTCCAGTCCGCACTCGCGCGCCACGGCGTGGCGGCCGAGCTCGTGCTCGTCGAGACGCGAGGAGACGCCGAGATCGACCGGCCGCTGCACCAGCTCGAGGGGAAGGGCTTCTTCACGAAGGAGATCGAGGAGGCGCTGCTGGACGGGCGCATCGATGTCGCCGTCCACTCCCTCAAGGATCTTCCAACCCGCCTCCCCGAGGGGCTGGCCCTGGGCGCCGTGCCGCCGCGTGCCGATCCAGGCGAGGCCCTCGTGGTACGACAGGGGCGTCCTTCCACGATCGCGGGGCTGCCGCCCGCGGCTAAGCTCGGGACCTCCAGTTTGAGACGCGTGGCCCAGATCCGCTACCTCCGGCCCGATTTCGAGATCGTTCCGCTACGCGGCAACGTGCCGACCCGGGTCCAGAAGGTGAGAGAAGGACAGAAGGGGCTCGACGCCGCCCTGCTCGCGTGCGCCGGGCTCGAGCGCCTCGAGCTGGCGGCACAGGTCGCCGCCCGGCTCGACCCGCTCGAGGTGATGCCGGCGCCCGGGCAGGGGGCCTTGGGGCTCGAGGTGCGGGGGGACGACCGGCGAACCCGCGCCGCGCTGGCGCCGCTCGACGATCCCGAGAGCGCGCTGGGGGTAGCCGCCGAGCGAAGCCTGCTCGCCGCCCTCGGCGGCGGGTGCCAGGCCCCGGTCGCGGCTTACTGCGGGACACGGGACACGGGACACGGGAAACGGGTGCTATACGGACGGGTGACGGCGCGCGACGGATCGGTGCAGATCACCGCTTCTGCCGAAATCGAGGAGCCGGATCCGGGCGCCGCCGGCGTCGCCGTGGCCGCCTTGCTCGACGCCCAGGGCGCGTCGACCCTGCTCGGCCGATGAGTCAGTTTCCGGTTCGACGCATGCGCCGGCTGCGTCGCACCGCGGCGCTCCGCCGGCTCGTCCAGGAGACCCACCTGGTCCCGTCGCAACTCGTGTGGCCGCTGTTCGCGTGCCACGGCGAGGGCGTGCGGCGGGCGGTGGGGGCGCTCCCCGGTGTGTTCCAGACGTCGATCGACGAACTCGTGAAGGACGCGGAGCGCGCGCAGCGGCTGGGGCTCGGCGGGATCATCCTGTTCGGCTTGCCGGCCATGAAGGATGGCACCGGCTCCGAGGCCTACGACGAGCAGGGGATCGTGCAGCAGGCGGCGCGGGCGGTGAAGCGGGCCGTGCCGGACCTGCTGCTCATCGGGGACGTGTGCCTGTGCGAGTATACCGATCACGGGCACTGCGGCGTGATTCAGGACGGCGAGGTGGACAACGACGCGTCGGTGTATTTGCTCGGCAAGGTGGCGGTGTCGCAGGCGCGTGCCGGGGTCGACATCGTGGCGCCGAGCGACATGATGGACGGCCGCGTGGCCGGGATCCGGAAGGCGCTCGACGCGGCGGGGCTCGGGCGCGTGCCGATCATGTCCTATGCGGCGAAGATGGCGTCGGCGTTTTACGGGCCGTTTCGCGAGGCCGCGGGGTCCACGCCCCAGTTCGGAGACCGCCAGTCCTACCAGATGCAAGGAACGAACGCCGATGAGGCCATGAAGGAGATCCGGCTGGATGTCCAGGAAGGCGCGGACATCGTCATGGTGAAGCCGGCCCTGCCGTGCCTCGATCTCATCCGCCGCGCGAAGCAGGAATTCGGCTCCCCGCTCGCGGCGTACCAGGTGAGCGGTGAGTACGCGATGATCCGGGTGGCGGCCGAGCGGGGGATGCTGGACGAGCAGCGCGCCATGTGGGAGACGCTGCAGGCCATCCGCCGCGCCGGCGCGGACATCATCCTCAGCTATTTCGCTCCCTGCGCAGCGGAACTCCTGTAAAAATCGGCGTCGGGAGGCTTCGTGGCGGTCTAACGCGTCCTGGGCAGCAGGATTGCTTTCCAGAGCGCGGCCGCCACGGCGGCGCCCAGGAGCGGCCCGATCCAGTAGACGGCCTGGCCGCTCCACGTGACGCTGATGACCGCCGGGCCGAAGGCACGCGCCGGGTTCATCGCGGCCCCGGTGAGGCCCCCGCCGACGAGCGCATCCACGAAGACCGCGAGGCCGATGCCCCACCCCCCGATCCGCGGCGCCTCCGGCGACACCGCCGTCCCGAACACCGCGCTGACGAGGAAGAACGTGAGGATTGCCTCGATCCAGATCCCCTGCATGAACGTGACGTCGGCGGCGAGGTGGGGAGTGCCCGCGCGGGCGAGGGTCACGGCCGGCTCGGGGAGGATGCCCTTGATCAAGGCCGCGCCGACGACCGCGCCGAGGAGTTGCGCCAGGATGTACTGCAGCGCCGTGCGGCCGCCGATCTTGTCGGCGATCCACAGGCCGGTCGTAACCGCGGGGTTGATGTGCCCGCCGGAGATGTTCATGGTCATCGAGACCACGATGGCCAGGGCGACGCCGTGCGCGAGGGCGACGCCCAGCGTGCCGATCGATGCGGCGGCCGGCCCGGCGGCGGCGAACGCCACGACGCTTCCCGCGCCCAGGAACACGAATAACAGCGTGCCGACGAACTCGGCCGTAAGCGCCCGCAGGTTCTTGGACAGCACGGATCGACCCTCGGAAGGTGGGCGGCGGCAATCTACGCTACGCGCGGCGCAACACTAGGGACGCATTGATCCCGCCGAATCCGAAGGAGTTCGAGAGCACCACGTCGGGGGCCGCCGCCCGTCCGTCGCCTGGGAGGCAGTCGAGATCGCACGCGGGGTCGGGGCGCTCGAGGTTGATGGTCGGCGGCAGCCAGCGATGCTCCATGGCGAGGGCGCAGATCGCCGCCTCGATCGCGCCGCTCGCGCCGAGGGCATGGCCGTAGTAGCCCTTCGTGCCGCTCACCGTCAGACGATAGGCGTGGTCGCCGAACACCTGTTTGATGGCCGCGGTCTCGGTCGTGTCGTTGAGCGGGGTCGAGGAGCCGTGGGCGTTGATGTAGCCGACCTCGCCGGGGGTGACGCGGGCATCGTCGAGGGCGAGCCGCATCGCGCGCGCCGCCTGGCGCCCATCGGGGCGCGGCGCCGTCATGTGGTAGGCGTCGTTGGTGCATCCGTAGCCCGCGATCTCGGCATAGATCCGGGCGCCGCGCGCGAGCGCGTGCTGCCGCTCCTCGAGCACCAGCACCGCCGCCCCTTCGCCCATCACGAACCCGTCCCGGTCCTCGTCGAACGGGCGGGACGCGCGGGCGGGGTCGTCGTTGCGAGTGCTCATCGCTCGGATGATGCTGAAGGCGGCGTACGTCATCGGCGCGAGAGGCGCCTCAGCGCCGCCCCCGAGCATCAGGTCGGCGCGCCCGCTGCGGATCGCGTGGAACGCGTCTCCAATGGCGATCGTTCCCGAAGCGCAGCTCATGGCGTTCGTCGAGTTCGGTCCCGTGAAGCCGAACTCGATGGCGATGTTGCAGCTCGCCGCCCCCGGGAAGACCGCGAGAGCGAGCGCCGGGTCGATCCCGCGCGGGCCGTCGGTGCGGAAGGGGTCGACCTGCGCCTCGGCGAACGCGACGCCCCCGAGCGCCGAGCCCATCATTGCGCCCGCCCGGTCGGGGTCCCCCCCCCCCCCCGCCGGGTCGAGGTCGGCGTCGGCCAGAGCCAGCCGGCCGCTCGTCACGGCGAGCTGCGAGAAGCGGTCGAGGCGCCTGGCGCGCTTCGCCTCCAGGTGGTCCTGGGGGCGGAAGTCGGGGATCTCGGCGGCGATCCGGGTGCGGAATGGCGTCGGGTCGAAGCGGGTGACCTCCCGTACGGCGGAGCGCCGGGCCGCGAGGCCCGCCCACAATCCGGCCGCGGCTGTCCCGATCGGCGTCACGGCGCCGACCCCCGTGATCACTACCCGGCGCTCTCCGTTTCTCATGAGCCCTCCGCGAACGTCTTAATCCCCCCCAGCGTGCGCGAGGCGATGCCGCGGATGAACACGGGGCCGATCACGAGACCCGCCGCGAGCGCGCCGACGAGCGGCCACGCAGGTCCCCGCCACGCGTGAACGATGGTCACGGCGACCCCTGCGCGTCCGGGCGCGGACGCAAGTCGCCACGCAACGTCCATCCCTCGCGTGATCCCCTGCACGTGGCGATATCGGATCTCCCACGCCTCGCGGTCCACCGTCATCTCGGACACCCGCCAGGCCGGGTAGCGGAGCGGACCGAACGGGCGCCACGCGGCCATCTCGACAGGCAGGATGTCCGGCCACCGTTCCACGTCGGCGGCGAGCTGAAGGACTCGCTCGACCGGCGCACGGATCGTGACTTGATCAACAGTTCGCATGTGTCAGCCGCAAGCCGCAAGCCGCAAGCCGTAAGCAGTCCTCAGCCGCAAGCCGCCAGTCTTGCACGGCTGGCGGCTGTCTACTGGAAACCGCTTGCGGCTTGCGGCTTGGAACTTCACTAACGACTGCTCCCCGGCGACCAAGCACCCACGATTCGAAACGCCGGCCGGTATCTTGCCACCGCAGGCACGCCCGCCTCCCGTAACATCTGGCTGAACTCCCGTTTCGTGTACCCCCTCCGCAGCGACACCACCGCGTCGCGCCGCGTCGTCGCCCGGAAACCGAGTGGGAAGGACGCGAGCCAGACACCCGCCATGGCGAGCCCCGACCGCCGCAGGTCGGCCAGCACCACCGCCCGCCGCGCCAGCCGATCGAAGCTCGTGATCCAGCGAACGGCCACGTCGTGGGGCAGGTGGTGCAGCACCTGGCTCGCCAGGACCACGTCCACGGAGCGCGGCCGGATCGGCAGCGCGCCGCCGTCGGCCACCAGCACCGCGAGTCCGGTCGCGTGCGCTTCGTGCGCGGCGGTGCGGCTCAGCTCGACTCCCACGGGGCGGAGCGTCACGCCGTGGCGCCGGGCCGCCAGGACGGCGGCGCGAGCAATGTCGCCCGAACCGGCGCCCACGTCGAGCAGCGTCCAGGTCTCCTGCTTCCCGTTTCCCGTTTCCCGCTCCCGCCGTTCGAACAACGGCTCGAGCTCGCGGACCACGGCATGCGTTCCCCCGAACAGGGCATTGAGGCGCGCGATGTCCCGCAGCGCGTGCCGCACCGCCGACGGATCGGCGTGCGGGTCGTCGAGCAGCTCGACCCCGATCATCCGGCCGCGAGACTCGCGTAGTCGCCGCGGTAGTAGAGCAACGGCCGCCGATCCGAGACCGCGCCGCCCGTCACGAGCCCGAAGAACACGCTGTGGTCTCCGCCCGGTGCTTCGCCGTGCTTCTCGCACGCGATGCTCGCGAGCACGTCGTCGAGGACCGGGATGCCATCCCCGTTCTCCCGGTAAGCGATCCCGTCGAAACGGTCCGGGTGATCGGCGGCGAAGCGCCGCGAGATCGCCTCCTGGTCGGCGGCCAGGACGTTGAGAATGAACCGGTCCGCGGCCCTCATCGCCGCGTGCATGTCGTGCTGCTGGTCCACGCAGACGAGCAAGAGCGGGGGACGGAGCGAGACCGACGCGACAGAGCTTGCCGTCATGCCGATCGGATGGCCCCGCGCGTCGCGGGCCGTGAGCACCGTCACGCCCGTCGCGAACTGGCCGAGGAGGTGGCGGAACTGTGCGGGATCGACGCCGTGCGTGGTCATCGGAGCAGTTGGGCCAGGACGCCCGGAGCTAAGGCGCGCCGCGCCGGGACGATATTTCCGGCCGCCCCCACCACAAGATCCGCGAGGTCGGGCCGGCGCGCCAGCCCGCCCACGACGCGGTTGGTGAGCGCCGGCCACCCCACGCCGAGCCCGATCAGCCGCTCGAAGAGCCACTTCCCGGCGAACTCGCGCCGCCGCGCGCGGGTGTACGGCTGCAAGTTCGCGGCGGGGATGGGCTCACTGACCCCGCGTGCGAGCGCGGGGAGAAGGCAGGCCGCGGCGAGCTCCGCGCCCGCGAGCGCGCTGTAGATCCCTTGTCCGGTGAACGGGTCGAAGAAGTCGGCCGCGTCGCCCACGAGCAGGGCGCCTCCTCCATCAGCGACCGAGCGTCGCGACCACCGGGCGAACGGACCGGTGGTGAGCACCTCGCGCACGAGCCGCTTTGGATCGAACCGGCCGGCGAGCCCCGGGAACCGCCCCAGCTCGGCGAAGAAGCTCGCGCGAAAGCTCGTACCGCCTCGTCCCCGGTGCAACGCGGCGAGCGGCACCACGAGGGCCACGGTCGTGATGCCGCCGCCGATGGGCCCGAGTCCCACGTAGCCGCGCTCGCTCACGTGGAGCTCACCCATCTCGTCCACGCCCGCCACGTCCGCAACGTGGGCCGTGAACGCGATGCGCCGGGGGAGTGAGGTGCGCGCCAGCCCGAGCCGGCGTGCGACGACCGAGCGCAGGCCGTCCGCTCCCACCACCACGCGGGCCTTCGCCGTTTCCCGTTCCCCGTTTCCCGATCTCCCGACCACGCCCGCCACCGCCCGACCCTCGAACACCACATCCTGGACCGTGACACCCTCACGCACCACGGCTCCCGCCCGCTCCGCGGCGCAGAGTAGGATCGTGTCGAAGGTGGCCCGGGCGAGGGCGAAGCTGTAGGGCCGTGGGCTCGGGTAGCCGTGCGCGGCGGCGAACCGGCCGCACATGGTCGAGCCGTTCGGGGCAATCACCTTCATACCGTACAGCTTGGCGTGCGGGACGCGCTCGATCTCTTCCAGCACGCCGCCGCCCAGTCGCTCGAGCACGGCGGTGGTGGCGGGGGACAAGTACTCCGAGC
>QHVD01000054.1 GCA_003222235.1 Gemmatimonadota bacterium
CACGGCGGCGGCGCTCGCCCGTTGCGGCGTGACGCCGGACGTCGTGCCGGCGCGCTACGTGGCCGAAGCGGTCGTAGGGGCGTTGGCCGCGCGGGGCGACCTGCGGGGCAAGCGCGTCCTCCTTCCCCGGGCGCGCGAGGCGCGGGACGCGCTGCCCGAAGGGCTTCGCGCGTACGGCGCCGTAGTGGATGTGATTCCGGTATACGACACGGTCCAGGAGCCGGGCGACGGCGGCGCGCTGGCGGCGGAGCTCCGCGCGGCGCGGATCGACGTCGTGACCTTCACGTCGTCGTCCACGGTC
>QHVD01000056.1 GCA_003222235.1 Gemmatimonadota bacterium
CAGGGTCTTCTTCACCGTTCAGCCAAAAGCGAAACCAGTCGACGCTCGCTTGCTGCGACGCGAGGAGTTCCCGAGCTAGGGCCACGCGCTCACGATGATCGGTATCACCAACATCTTCACGAGCCAGTCACCAGCATGGATCGCGGCCACCTTCCACGGGATGTTCTCCCAGAGGACCGATCCCGTGAGCAGGATCACCGGGAACCCGATCCACAAGGAGAGGCCGAAGTGCACCGCGCCCATCCAGCTGGTGATGCCGAGTAGTGCCACGAAGCGCGCGATCACACAGGCGAGGACGAGGCACCGCACCAACTCGATGAGCAGCTTCCCCGCGGGCATCTTCGCGCCGGCCATCGCCGCGTCGGGGTCCATGCCGCGCAGCCGCATCCACGGCTTGAAGAACAACAGGGGACTGTACCAGAGCCAGCCCAGCACGAACACGGCGACGGCTGCCACGAGGACGGCAAGGTAGTTCACGTGCACCATCGCTCACCCTCTCCTTTCACTGTGGTCATCGCGGGCTAGCATATGCCCCTCCCAATCCTTCCTTATCGGCCGCGACGGCGCCAGCCGCCGCTCGGGCGCTCGCCGTTGGAGCGCCCGGTTGACTTCGTTCAACCGCTGAAGCCAGTGGACCTGGCAGTGGGACTGCGCCTCGCGCAAGCCCCAGAAGCGAAGTACGAGCAGCTGAGCGCGGACCTGGGGATCAGCGCCAGCGCTGCGCACGCCTCAGTACGCCGATTGCAGGCCGCGGGGCTCCTGCGACCAAGCAGCCGAGTCGTGAATCGGCTGGCGTTGGGCGAGTTCCTCGAACACGGCGTTCGCTACGCATTCCCTGCCCACCCTGGTGCCGAGGTTCGTGGGGTCCCAACGGCGCACGCGGCGCCGCCGCTTGCGGATCGAATCGTCGCAGAAGACGTCCTCGTGTGGCCGAGCGTCACCGGGCCGGCGAGGGGCCGCGCCATTGCTCCGCTCTATCCGCGGGCCACGGAACTGCCGCGCCGCTGTCCCAGCCTGTACGAGAGCTTGGCGCTGGTTGATGCACTTCGGGTCGGCCGAGTTCGCGAGCGGAAGCTCGCTTTCGAGGCGATCCGGCATAGGCTGGTGGCCTCCGCAGCGTGACGGCCCCACGCGGTCCAGCCATTGACCGCGTGGCCGCCGTCGCGGCGGATTTGGGCGACTTCGCCGCGCGCGTGGTTTTCATCGGCGGGGCGATCGCTCCCCTTCTACAAACAGATCCCCCGTTCCCTCGAGCCCGCGTCACCTCAGATGTCGACGGTGTGGTGGCGAGCAGCACTTACGCCGAGTCCGAACGTTTACATCGGGAGTTGGCCAAGCGCGGCTTTCGCCAGGCCATCAGCGATACCAAACAGGTGCACAGGTGGATAGGCCCGAGCGGGATCCCGTTTGATCTCGTGCCGGCAGGGCAACATCTGGGAGGGAGCGGGAATCCCTGGGATACTATCGCGATCGAGACCGCGGTTGAAGCCACCATCGGAGGACGTATCACCATCCGCCACGCTAGCGCGCCGGCCTTCCTGGCTCAGAAATGGGCGGCGCATCACGACCGGGGGCGGGCAGATCCATTGGGAAGCCACGACCTGGAGGACATCCTCGCGCTGCTGGCTTCGCGACCGACGATCCTCGAGGAGGTCGCGGCGGCGCCCGCTGCGCTTAGGACCTACGTAGCAGAGCAGGCCAAGACCTTCCTAGCCGACGCGAACGCAGAGGATCTCCTCGCCGCACACCTCAATAACGCGCAGGATCCAGCGGCTACGACCGCGGCAGTGCGGGCTATGCTTGAGCGGCTCAGTGGACGTTGAGGTGCTTGATCATGGATGGCCTGGCCGCTAGACCGCCGACAGCTGCGACCCGCACTGCGCGCAGTACCACTCCGTCGGCAGGTTCATCGTCCCGCAGTCTCTGCACCTGATAGTCCTGTCCGCTTCGTCATTCCCATCAGGGCCCGGCTCGGGCACCGCCGGCACGGGAGTCGGCGGCGGAGTTCGGGGCGTGTCGGCCGGGACTGCGGGCTGAAACTGGGCGCCACTCGCGCGCCGGGCCGAGGGTGCCGTCGTCTCGTCCTCCGTCACGGACTTGATGAACGCTAGCTCGTCCGCGTGCGTTGGGGGGAATCGCGCCACGGGCTTGGGGATGGGGTGGCTGGGCGGAGTAGCGGGGGCGCTGGGGGAGGCGGGGCGCGTAGCGGCTAGGCCGCCCCTGGGAGCGGCGCCAACCGGCTGGGTGCCGACGAGGGTGTCGAGCTCCTCGAGCTTCTGGATGTCCGCCTCGACCGCCTGCAAGTCCTCGCGCACCGAGACGAGCTCAGCCAGCACGTCCTTGTGCACCTGACTCCAGTACGCTTCGTCGTACTCGCCGACCGCGTGGCGCAGCTCGGTCTCGGTGAGCTTGTCCGCGGCGATGGCTTCCTTCTTCTGGAGCTCGGCCCGAAGCTGCTTCTTCTGCTCGATCGCCTCACGGGCGTTCTCGCCGTGGGCCTTGAGCTCCTCGATCACCGCGGTGAGCCGCGCTTCGTAGTCGGCGCGGACGCGCGCGCGCACATGGCCCGGCGTCGCGTCCGCCGCGTTATTCAGGCGGGCGATCCAGGCCTCATATTGGCGCCGCTCCTCCAGCAAGCGCTGGATCACGGCCGTGCTTTTCGAAGACCCCTTAGGCATCCCGCTCCCGTCGTGCGGCGGCTCGTTGCGCCTCGAGGCGCGCCACGGCGTCGCCGCTCAGCTCGACCGGCCCGCCGAGCGCCCGCGCGGCGAAGATGATCCGCGCGGCGTGCTCGAGGCTCTCCATCCGGATCCAGGCCGCGTCGAGCGTCGCCCCGACCGTCACCGCGCCGTGATTGGCAAGCAGCAGGGCATCGTGCCCCGCGATGAAGGGCTCGACCCGGTCTCCCAGCTCGGGCGTGCCCGGTGTCCCGTAGGGTACCACCGGTACCCGCCCCATTTGCAAGATAAGCTCGGGCAATACAAAAGCATCAAACCCCTGCCCCGCGACGGCGAACCCCGTCGCGGTGGGCGGGTGGGCGTGCACCACGGCCCCGACGTCGGGGCGTGCTCGCAGGATCCTGAGGTGTAAGTCCAACTCGCTGGTGGGGTTGCGGCGCGCACCCCGGCTCCGTCCCCTCATGTCCACTTCGACCATGTCGGAGGGCTGGAGCAACGCCTTGACGAGCCCGCGCGGCGTGACCAGCACGCGGTCGGGGGCGATCCGAACCGAAACGTTGCCGTCCTGTCCCGCAATGAGACCCCGCTCGGCGAGCTGGCGGCAGCACAGCGCCATCCGGCGGGCCGCCTCCCGCGCCGTCACGGGGAGGGGGCGGGGGCGGGGGCCCCGCGCGCCTTCGCCTCGTGCACGACCTTGCCCCCGACCACGGTGAGCGCCGCGCGGCCGGCGAGCGTGCGCCCCGCGAACGGCGTGTTCCGGCTCTTCGAGAAGAACAGTGTCGGGTCCACCTTCCACCGGGCTGTGACGTCGAGCACCACCACGTCCGCCGGCGCGGCGGGGCCGAGCGTCCCACCGGCGAGAGCGAGCAGTTTCGCCGGCGCGGTGCTCATCCGGGCGATGAGCTCGGGCAGGGTGAAGAGGCCGCTCTCGACCAGCTCGGTATAGGCGACGGCGAACGCGGTCTCGAGCCCGATGATGCCGAACGGCGCGTCGTCGAACGCCGCTTCCTTCGCGTCGTACGCGTGCGGGGCGTGGTCCGACGCGACGCAGTCGATCACGCCCTCCTTGAGCGCGGCCCGCAGGGCCGCGACGTCCGCCGCCTCGCGCAGCGGCGGGTTCATCTTGGCGTGAGTGTCGTAACCCTCGCACGCCCCATCGGTCAGCGCGAGGTGATGCGGCGTCACCTCCGCCGTCACGCGAATCCCCTGCTCCTTCGCCCGCCGGATCAGGTCCACCGATCCCCTCGTGGACACGTGGCAGAGGTGCACATGCGCGCCCGTCAGCTGGGCGAGCAGGATGTCCCGCTCGACCATGATCTCTTCGGCGGCGGCGGGGATTCCCTTCAAGCCGAGCCGGGCGGCGACGAGCCCCTCGTGCATGACGCCGCCCGATGCGAGCGTCGGCTCCTCACAGTGATCCGCGACGGGGATGTCGAACGTGCGGGCGTATTCCAGGGCGGTGCGCATCAGGTGGCTCGAGACGACGGGCTTCCCGTCGTCCGAAACCGCCACCGCGCCGGCGCCCACCATCTCGCCGAACTCCGAGAGCTGCTCCCCCTTTTGGCCGACGGAGATCGCGCCGATGGGATAGACCCGCGTGAGCCCGGCCAGCGTCGCTTGCCGCACGATGAACCCTACGGCCGCCTGGTTGTCCGTGACCGGGTCGGTGTTGGGCATGGCGCACACGGCCGTGAAGCCGCCGGCGGCCGCCGCCCGGGTGCCGCTCGCGATGGTTTCGACGTCCTCGTTGCCGGGCTCCCGCAGGTGCACGTGGATGTCGACCAGACCGGGGGCCACGACCCCGCCCCGCACGTCCCGCACCTCCGCCTCGTCGGGCGCGCCGAGCCCCACGCCGACGGCGGCGATGCGACCGTCCTGGATCAGCACGTCCGCCGTCTGATCGAAGTCGCGGCTCGGGTCGATCACGCGGCCGCCCCGCAACACGATCGGCCGGGTCACTCCGGCGCTCCGGTTGTTCCCCCTCTCCACGAAGTGGAGAGGGGGCCAGGGGGTGAGGCACGTTTGGCGGCCGCGGCGAGCTCGGGGCGGCCCCCCGCGAGGAGGTACAGCACCGCCATGCGCACCGCGACGCCGTTCGTCACCTGATCGAGGATGACGCTGTGCGATCCGTCGGCGACGCGCGAGTCGATCTCCACCCCACGGTTCATCGGCCCGGGGTGCATGATCGTCAGCCGGCGCGGTGCTCTCTCCAGCCGCTCGACCGTGACGCCGAAGACTCGGTAGTACTCGCGCAGCGAAGGGATGAAGCCCTTCTCCATCCGCTCGAGCTGCAGCCGGAGCACGTTGAGCACGTCCGCCCACTCCACTGCCTCCTCGATCCGGCGGAATCGGCACACCCCCAGCTCTTCGATCCCCCGCGGCATCAGCGTGTCGGGCCCGCACACGCCCACCTCCGCGCCGAGCTTGAGCAGGCCCCAGATGTTCGAGCGAGCGACGCGCGAGTGCAGGACGTCGCCCACGAGGCAGACCTTCAACCCCTCGATGCGGCCGTGCTTGTCGCGGATCGTGAGGAGATCGAGCAGGCCCTGGGTCGGGTGCTCGTGCTGGCCATCTCCGGCGTTGATGACGTTGGAGCGGATGCGATTGCCCAGGAACTCCGCCACACCGGAGGACGGATGGCGGATGACCACCATGTCGATCCGCATCGCCTCGAGGTTCTTCGCGGTGTCGACGAGCGTTTCCCCCTTCTGCACCGAGCTCCCCGTGGCCGCGACGTTCACGGTGTCGGCCGAGAGGCGCTTTTCGGCGAACTCGAAGGAGATGCGGGTACGCGTAGAAGCTTCGAAGAAGAGGTTGACGATCGTCTTGCCCCGCAGGGCGGGCACCTTCTTGATGGGGCGCTCCGACACCTCCTTGAACGGCTCGGCGGTATCGAGGACGAGGCGGATCTGATCCGGCGAGAGACGCTCGAGCCCGAGCAGGTCCTTGCCGAGGACGGCGCTCTTCATCGGCTCCCTCCCCCGGTCTTCACCAATTCAACTTCGTCCCGCCCGTCGATCTCCTCCACGAGCACGTCCACCCGCTCGCCACCGTTCACCTTGACCGGCGTCCCCACGATGTCCGGCTGGATGGGCAGCTCGCGGCCGCCGCGGTCCACGAGCACGCAGAGCGAGATCCGCTTGGGCCGCCCGAAGTCGGCCAGCTCGTCGAGCGCCGCGCGCACGGTGCGCCCGGTGTAGAGAACGTCGTCCACGATGACCACGTGCTTCCCCGTGAGGTCGGCCGGGATTCGGGTCTCGCCGATCACCGGCTTCGGGCCAATGGTCTCGAGGTCGTCGCGATAGAGGGTGATGTCGAGGGCGCCGCGCGGGACGATGACACCCTCTTCCTTCTCGATCAGCTTCGCGATCCGCTCGGCGAGCTCCACACCGCGCCGCTGGATGCCGATCAGAACGAGATCGTCGGTCCCGCGCGCGAGCTCCAGCACCTCCACCGCCATACGCTGAAGCGCCCGCGACAAGGCGCGGGCGTCCAGGATGGTCGTGCGGTCGGGGCTCATCTCGAGCTTTGAAGCTAACGCCTGGAGCACCCCGGCGGAACATCGCCGGCGCGAAGCCTTGACGCCCCCCAGCCGGCGGCGTCTCTTCGGGCCGGCGGCTCCTCTTTCCGATCTCGGAGGGTGTATGCGGCGCTGGACGTCGAGTCTCGTCGGGCTTGTATTCGTGTCCACGCCACTCGCCGCGCAGGGGCTGCGCGACCAAATCGCCGAGCTGTTCATCTTCACGGCGGGCAAGGACCCCCTGTTCCTCGGCGGCACCGCCGACCCGAACAACCCGGCCAACATCCAGCTGCACGCCAACCACTTCATC
>QHVD01000057.1 GCA_003222235.1 Gemmatimonadota bacterium
CCTCGTCGAGGAGACGGGCGCCCGGTGCTGGGCCGCCTTCATTCGGGTCGAGCGCGCGAGGCTCGCTCGGCTCTCGGGCGACGAGGCGGGGTACGAGCACGAAATGCGCCTCGCCCAGCGCCTCTTCACCGAGATGGGCGCGACCGCACGCGCGGAGGAGGTCGCCCGGAAAGTCGAGCGGTGAGCTGCCGTCGCCGCCTCTGGCCGCGGCGTTCCCGGGCTTGCCACGGGGCAAACGCCTCGGCTACACGCCCGACATGACGACGGCCCCGATGATCCACGGCCACTGCGACCCGCGATTCCTCGCGGTGCGCGACGCCTTCGCGGCAAATTTCGCGGCGGGACGGGAAGTCGGGGCGTCGTTCGCCACGACCGTCGAGGGCGAGCTCGTGGTCGATCTCTGGGGCGGGTACGCGGACGCGGCAACGACCCGCCCGTGGGAGCGCGACACCATCGTCAACGTGTTCTCGACGACCAAGGCGATGACCGCGCTCTGCGCTCACCTCCTCGTCGATCGCGGACAGCTCGACCTGGATGCACCCGTGACGCGCTACTGGCCCGAGTTCGGGCAGGCGGGGAAGGAGCGGATCACGACGCGGCACCTCCTGACCCACAGCGCAGGGCTCGCCGCGCTCCGGCGCTCGCTGCCGACCGAGGCGCTGTACGACTGGACGCGAATGGTCGAGGCGCTCGCCGCCGAGACGCCCTGGTGGGAGCCGGGAAGCGCCAACGGCTATCACGCCATGACCTACGGATACCTGGTCGGCGAGGTGGTCCGCCGCCTCACCGGCAAGACGCTCGGAAGGTTTCTCCGCGACGAGGTGACCGCACCGCTCGGCGCCGACTTCCACATCGGCCTCGCGCCATCGGAAGATGCTCGCGTCGCCGAGATGGTGCCCCCGAGCGCCGCGGAGGCCGCCGCAGCCTATCCATCCAAAGGCGGCGACCCGCAGTCGCTCTCCGCCCGGGCGCTGAACAATCCCCCGCTCAGACCCGAGTTTGGGAACCGCCCCGAATGGCGGCGGGCGGAGATCCCCGCCGCGAACGGGCACGGGAACGCCCGCTCGGTCGCGCGGGTCATGGCTGCGCTCGCGTGCGGCGGGAGGCTCGGCGGCGTCCGTCTGCTCGGCGAGCAGACGATCGCGAAGGCGATCGAGGAGCAGCGCTACGCCAAGGACCTCGTCCTCGGGTTCAAGATGCGCTGGGGTCTCGGCTTCATGCTGACCAGCCGGGAGCTTCCCCTCGGCCCGAACCCCCGTACCTTCGGCCACGGCGGGTGGGGCGGGTCGCTCGGCTTCGCCGACCTCGACGCCCGCGTGAGCTGGGCCTACATCATGAACAAGATGTCCCCCGGCACCACGGGCGACACCCGCGCCGCCGGGATCCTGGCGGCCTTGTACGGGTCACTGTAGCCGCGCTCACGCCAGCGCACGTCGGGTCCGCTGCATGCGTCGGTCGGGCGCCGCGTCGGTATCGAGCCCGAAGCGTCGCGTGAACACGCTGGCGAAGGAGAACCCCGCGACCTGCCAGAACCACACGCTGGTGAAGAGGAAGCCCGCGCCGAGGGCAAGGAGGCCGCTGAAGGACGCGACGAGAGCACACAGGGTGATGAGCCAGGCGTGCCAGTAGGCCGTCCCGCCCTGGATGCACCTGCCGAGCGCTCTCAGGGGATTGTAGATCTCTGCAGGATCGAACTCGCGACAGTAGTGAGACATGTAGCCCGGTATGGCGAGCGTAGCGGCCACCAGCAGCCCCGCCGCCGCGACCGCAGCCGCCCGTGACCGCAGCGCCCAGGAGACGTACGCGAGCGCGAGGCCAGGGGCCGAGTAGTACAGCATCCCCCCGAACGTGATCAGGCCGTGCCCGAGGAGCTGGGGGTAATTCTTCCAGGCCGGCCACGGCGGCTCGCCGTGCTGCATGCGGTGCACGACGACGATGCGGTGCCCCATGTTCAGGAACCAGCCGATGCCCGGCAACAGCACCAGCAGCAGTGCTCCCCAGGCGATCTCCCGACGGGACTCGGCAGATTGGAGCGGAAAACGAAACGAGGAGGCGAGCGAAAGGGGCGTGGACAGGTCGATCATGGTCTCACGCGTGCCCTCGCAAAGACGGCCAAGCCGACCAGGGAAATGATCAAGAGCGCCGGGTAGAGAACCACGAGGTCGAGACGGATGTCGCACTCTCCCGAGCAGAGAAGCCGAAGCTTCATCGCGTACTCGTACGGGAGGTATGCGAGCCATGCGGCGCCTGCGGTCAGGACGAGAAACTTCCGGGAAACGGCGAAGAGCACCACGAAGACCGCGCCCGGGACTGCCGCCAGAAGCGGGTACTCGGTGAGCACGGCCATGTTGCGGAAGAGCATGTCCATCGCTGGTCCCAAACTCATTTCTTCCCGACTCGAGCGTTCAAGGCATCCCGCAAGAGCTGCGCCCGTCGAGGCCTGATACTTCGAGAATGTGCGCACGGCGCCTCGTTCGCGAATGAGAACGTAATCAGGTTGATCCTCGGAGATCGGCCATCGGCCAGGGTTTGAGCCTCGTAGCCGACGGTGGCGCCGGTGCTGTCAGCTGTCTTCGAAATTGTTCCTTCGCTTTGGCAATGTCTACCTCACGAGACGATCGCGCATGGGAGTGTTTTTGGTTGGTCCTTGTATCTAACAGCTGGCGGTTGAGCGGCCCGCGCCCATCGCCACTCGGCCATGGCGAGCCGTTTGTGCGCCAGGCCGCTCCGACCGCGGGTTGGGCTGCTGTCCGCCGAGGTACTGCCGAACGACCTGAGACGCCCTTTCCGGGAGGCAACGTTCTGAAAGAGGGCGACCTCGCACCCATTGCTCGTAATGAAGCACCTCATGGGCAAGCGAGATCAAGTGCGACACGGCGGCGCGGCTCCGGCCCCACCGCCGTCTCAGGGTCGGATACTCGCCGGTTGCCAATCGGATGTAGGGTTCCACTCTTCGATCCCACGGCGCGAAGAAGGAGGCTGAGCACCAGTCACCATGCACGGTGCGAACCTGCGGAGCCGGGCTGAGATAAACCGGTACGCGAACCGGAAATTCATACCGCTCACGGAGCCAGCGGACGAAGGGACGGACGACCGCCTGTACTTCCGGATGCCCACGAGCAGCCCGCAATCTAAGCCCGGTCCTTCGCATTGTCCTGAAGCAGCCTAACGTCGTGCGGTTCGGCGGCTGAGTGGCCGCCGATCTGCTCCCCCTGTAGCATGTGTGACCCGCCGCGCGACGGCCACCACGGCTGCGGTCCACTTCAGCGGCGGGTTAGGCGGCGCCATTGACCGAGCTCACTGCTTCGCATCGCTTGTCTTCCGGGCGGGATAGCTCGCGACGACCAAGCCTCTTGCGATCTCTGTTTCATCTCGTTGCGTCGGGTGCGCGATATGGATCGTGTTGATGTAGATCTTGTCGGCGTCCGCAAACGTCACGCCGATCAAGAGCGCATCTGGATCGGCTCCTGCCTCCCACATATCTCCCTCGAGAGCCTGGGCCGCCCCTGTCAGGTCAACCTGGTCTCGGTATCCTGTCCACGTGATGGATCGGCGCGGGCGGAAAGTAAAGCGAATCCGATGCTCCTGTCCCTGGCTGTTCGCGCTGTCCCGCCGCGCGTGACACAGCGGAATCGCCGACTGGTAGATGATATCTTTGTCGAGCCGCACCTCCAGTGTCATCGTCGGCCCGCTGCATTTCAAGAACCAGAACCACAGGAGGCCTTCCTCTGACGATTTTGCCGCGAGCGGGAACGCCAGGACAGTAGCCATTAGAGCAATCGCTCTCACGCAACGCATTAGAGACCCCCGGAACGATCGGAGACCGCCTAACGCTCACGCTGAGCGGCCGGCGCAGAGACGCCCGACACAATCAGGACGCTCAAGCCGGGCCGCTCGAGCGTGTTGGTTGGGCGATCGTTCAGAGTGAGGCGGACCAGAGCTGAACCTCATTCTCGACCCCCTTGAGCGCGTGTCGGCCGCGGTCAAGGAACTGGATGCCGGACCCGGCAACGAGATCCTTGACGGTGCTTGACACGACAATTTCATCGGGCCCAGCACTGGCTGCGATACGGGCAGCCACATGCACCGCGATGCCTGCTAGGTCATCACCTATCTGTTCGCATTCGCCCGTGTGGAGCCCCGCTCTGATCCGCACGCCGATGTTTGAAAGCGCTTGCCGAATCGCCGCTGCACTTCGAATGGCGCGGGCCGGGCCGTCGAATGCAGCGAAGAAACCGTCGCCGATAGTTTTCACTTCCCGACCCCCGAACCGCGCGAGCTCGCCGCGTGCGAGCTCGTAGTGCTTGGCTAGAAGTTCACGCCAGGGACCATCACCGAGCGTTTCGGCGAGCTGAGTCGATCCTACGATGTCCGTGAACAGAAGGGTTTTCAGTACGCGCTCGGCGCCCACGGCTCTCCTGACCCCCGTGAGGAAGTGCTGGATTTCATCCGCGATCTCTTCAGCTTGTGCAGCCGTCGCTGGGTCGTGATCGTCCCCAGCCAGTTCCACCAACCTCGAGTCCGAGATCTGTTCCGCGAGGAACCGTCCGTGTTCGATCGACACGGCACGGTCCCCTTGGCGGTGCAGGATCAGCGTGGGAACCCGTATGGATGGCAGCACCGAGCGGACGT
>QHVD01000058.1 GCA_003222235.1 Gemmatimonadota bacterium
CGGACCAGCTCGCGGCTCGTCGTGACGGATGGATGGGCGGCGTAGTATACCGCCCCCACCGACCGCTGCGCCGTCGCCGCCGCGATCACGGCGTCCGCAAGGTCCGCTGCGTAAATGACCGACAATTCCTGTGAGCCGTCACCGAACACCGGCACGACCGCGGCGCGGGCCAGCTTGAACAGCTTGAAGAGCTCGCGGTCCCGCTCGCCATACACTGTCGGCGGCCGCACGATTGTCCAGGGGACCGGCGTGGCGCGCACCAGCAGCTCCGCCGCGAGCTTGCTCCGCCCATACGGAGTGACCGGGGCCGGCGGTCGGCTCTCGTCGATCGGCTGCCCCGGCAGCGTCGGGCCTGCTGCCGCGAGTGACGAGACATACAGGAGCCGCCGCGGTCGCTCCACCGCCGCCGCCTCCAGCACCCTGGCCGTCCCGTCGCGGTTTGCGGCCATGAACGCCGCGGGGCTCGGCGCGCTGACGCGCCCCGCCACATGGTAGACCACCTCAGCGCCCGCACAGCCCTCGCGCAACGCCCGGGCGTCGTCCAAGTCGCCCCGCACCAGCTCCACGGCGCTGCTCCAGCCCAGGGCGCCCGCTTTCGCGGGATCCCGCACCAGGCAGCGGACCTCGTCGCCCCGCTCGAGCAACGCTCGAACCAGGTGGGCGCCGACGAACCCCGTCCCGCCCGTGACGAAGGCCTTCACAGCGACTTGTCGTAGATCCGGTAGGTCTTGTACGGCACGAAGCCCAGACGGCTGATCCCGTTCCACATGGCCGCGTTGTCCTCGAGCACCCAGCCCGCTTCCGCCCAGCTGTAGCCCTTCGCGCACCCCTTCTCCCAGATCCAGTGGTACATCAGCGCATCGACGCCGGCATTGCGGTACTCCCTGAGCACGCCGAGCAACAGCACCCGAATCCGCGTGATGCGGCGCGCGTGCCACAGAATCTTGAGGAGGCCGGGGAAGAGCCGGCCCGACGGGTTGTGCTTCAAGGCGACGTTCAGGTCGGGGAGCGCCGCCGCGAAGCCGATCACCTTGCCGGAGATCTCCGCGAAGCAGATCAGCTCCGGGACGACCACGGGCTTGAGCTGCTTCGCCAGGTGATCGATCTCCTCCCCGGTGAGCGGCACGAAGCCCCAGTTCTGTTCCCACGCCGCGTTGTAGATCGCCTTGACGAGCTCCACCTCCTCGCGGAAGCGCTTCATGTCGAGCATACGGAGCGTGATCCCCTTGCGCTCCGCGACGAGCCGGGCTCCGCGCGCGAGACGCTCCGGCAGCCGGTCGCTCGAGCTCTGGAATGCGATCAAGTCCCTGGCCTTCCGAAAGCCGTATCGCTCGTGGAGCGTGACGTAGTGAGGCGGGTTGTGCGGCATCATCAGCGCGGGCGGCGTCTCGAAGCCGTCCACGAGCAGGCCGCACTCGTCGTTGATCGAGGGATTCATGGGCCCGCGCATCGTGTCGCACCCTGCGGCGCGCAGCCACTCGGCGGCGGCGTCGAAGAGGGCACTCGCGACGTCCTGCTCGTTCACGCTCTCGAAGAATCCGTAGAAGCCCACGCGGTCCCCGTGCAGGCGATTGTGCGCCTCGTTCCGTATGGCCGCAATCCGCCCGACCGTCCGCCCGTCCGCCCGTCCGACGAAGTACCGCGCCTCGGCGTGCTTGAAGAACGGGTTCTTTGTGGGCGAGAGCAGCGTGCGCACGTCCGCGCGCAGCTGCGGGACCCAGAGCGGGTCGCCGCGGTAGTGGTCGTAGGGGAAGGCGATGAAGCGATCGAGATCGCGCCCGTCGGCGACGGGCACGATCTGCACACTGCTCAGATGACCCCCAGCTCCTTCCCGAGCTTGCCGAAGGTCTCCAGGGCGTAATCGATCTGGGCGGTCGTATGCGTGGCCATCACGCTGGTCCGGAGCCGACAGCGCGAGGGTGGCAACGCCGGGGGGACCACAGGGTTGGTGAACACGCCGGCGTCGAACAACTTCCGCCAAAAGAGCAGCGTCTTCCGGAAATCCCCGATGAGGACGGGGATGATGGGCGTCTCAGTCGTCCCGATGTCGAACCCCATCGCGCGGAACCCCTCGTGGACGCGGCGGGCGTTGACCCAGAGCCGCTCCCGGCGCTCCGGCTCGCGCTGCATGATGCGCAGCGCTGCGAGCACCCCCGCCGTGTTCGACGGTGGGAGCGCCGCCGTGAAGACGAGGGGCCGGGCGTTGTACCGGAGGTAATTGATCACGGCCTCGGGGCCCACGACGAAGCCGCCGATCGACGCCAGCGACTTCGAGAAAGTGCCGACGATCAGGTCCACCTCGTCGGCGACGCCGAAGTGGGCGGCGGTGCCGTCGCCTTTCGGGCCCAGCACGCCCACGGCGTGGGCGTCGTCGACCGCGAGGACCGCGCCGTACTTCTGCGCGACTTTGAGCAGCGCCGGGACGTCGGCGATGTCGCCTTCCATCGAGTAGACGCCGTCCACCACGATCATCTTGCCCACGGCGGCGGGCACCTTCTGCATCTTCCGCTCGAGCTCGGCCAGGTCGCCGTGCGTGAAGCGCTCGGTGTCCCCGAAGCACATCTTGGCGCCGTCCACGATGGAGGCGTGGTCCAGCTTGTCGAGGAATACCACGTCGCCGCGCCCCACCAGGCCGGAAATCAGTCCCAGGTTCGCCTGGTAGCCGGTGGAGAAGACGACGCAAGCCTCCTTGCCGAAGAACTCGGCGAGCTCCCCCTCGAGCTCCCCGTGCAGGTCCAGCGTTCCGTTGAGCAGACGGCTCCCCGTGCACCCCGAGCCGTAACGGTCGAGCGCGGCCCGCGCGGCGGCGAGGACTTCCGGATGATGCGTGAGCCCCAGGTAGTTGTTGGAGCCCATCATGATCCGGTCTTTGCCTTCGATGACGACGACGGTGTCTTCGGAGCGGGAGATCGGCTTGTACCAAGCGTGCAGCCCGGCGGCCTGGACCTGGCTCGCCTTGGGCGCGAAAGTCCTGCACTTCTCGAACAACGCGACGTGCTGCAGGGTCTCGGTGCTCACGGGGCGCCTCGGAGTTGTGACGGGACAAAAACCGGGTAGAGCTTAGCCGCGCCTGGCCAAAACCGCAAGGTGTCGTACGAGCGCAGGTTAGCACGTGTGGCTCGGTCTACGTAAGTTGTTGGCTCCCCGTTCGGAACAGGACATGCGCATGCGTCGGCCGGCGATCACTCTCGCGTTGCTTCTCGCATCGGCCCGGGCGGCCCCGGGGCAGTTGCCGTATAGCGTCACGTGGTGGGACGCCGCTTCCGTCTCCGCCGCGGGCGGGCTCGCCCTGCTCCCCGTGGCGCTCGATCTGCCGACGGGCGCTCCGTCGTGCGCGCCGTGCGATCCCGCGTCGCTGCCGGGGATCGACCACGCGGCGCTGCACACGTTCTCGAGCTCCGCGGGTACGGCGAGCCACGTCCTGCTCGCCGCCGTCGTCGGCGGCGCGGGATTCGCGTCGCTCCACGACCTCACACCGGCTCAGGCGCGCGGCAACGCCGCGGTGCTCTTGAACTCGCTTGCCTGGACGGAGGCGGCGACCGGGTGGCTCAAGGTCGCCGTGCGCCGCAACCGCCCGATTCTCTACACGGCCGGCGCGGCCAGCGTGGCATCCGATCGCGATAATCGGAAGTCGTTCCCTTCCGGACACGCCTCGCTCGCGTTCGCGGCCGCGACGTCGTACCTCGTCATGGCCCGCCGCCAGCACCTGCCGCACCGCGCGCGCAACGCCATCCTGATGTATGCCGGGGCGGCGGGGGCGGCGAGCATGCGCGTGGCTGCGGGGAAACACTTCCCCACGGATGTGGCGGGCGGCGCGCTG
>QHVD01000059.1 GCA_003222235.1 Gemmatimonadota bacterium
GTGAAGAGCCGGCGGGCGCGCCGGTGGGGTGAAAGCGCGTTCTTCTGAAAGGTCCCGACGGCCTCCTCGAGCACGGCGAGCATGAGTCTCTTCTCGGGCTGCAACGACGCGTCGGGTGATGATCCGGCAAAGAACTGCGCCGGCAGGACGGTCTCGGGTTCGACACCGACCGCAGTCCTCTCTTCGATCCGCAGTGCCGCCTGAGCGTCCATCGTCGCACCCCCCTTCCTTGCCGATCGAAAGAGCAGGGAGCGTGCCAAGGGCCGGCGCCGTCGTAAGCCGCGTCGTTCCTTGCTCGACGCGAGGAAAGGCCCGAACCGGCCTGCAACGGCTGTAACGAAACGTGACGGGCCCTCGTGCAAAGCGATACACTGCGGCCGTCTGGTCGCCGATACCGCGGCGACGCTATCCTCGGGCCCATGGCCTACCAGCAGATCAGCTACCGGCGAGAGGGAGCCCTTGTGACCGTCACCCTGAACCGTCCTGAAAAGCTGAACGCCTTCACGTTCGTCATGCTGGCGGAGCTGAATGCCCTCCTCCAGCAGCTGTCGGCCGAGGGGGAAATGCGTGTGCTCGTCCTGACCGGCGCCGGGCGGGCCTTCTCGGCTGGTGACGATCTGCTCGGTATGGGAGGCAGCGACCCTGCCGAGGACATTCGACGGGGACACCACCGTCTGGTCCTGGGGCTTCGCGCGCTCCGGGTCCCCGTGATCGCGGCACTCAACGGCTACACGCTCGGGGCGGGATTCGACCTGGCGCTCGCCTGCGATTTCCGAGTGGCGTCGGAGGAAGCAGAGCTGGGAGACGTGCGCGCCACGCGCGCCATGTGCTCGATGGCAGGCGCGGCGTACTGGCTCCCGCGCATGGTCGGGGTGGCCCGCGCCACCGAGATCCTGCTCCTCGGTGAACGGATCTCGGCCACCCGCGCTTTCGAGCTCGGGCTCGTGAACCGGGTGGCGCCACGTGGCGAACTCGATGCGGCGGTGAATGCCCTTGCGACCCAGCTTCTCCGCCTGCCAACCGGAGCCCTTGGAGCGCAGAAGGCCTGCCTCGAGTTCGGCCTCCGTCATGAGCTTCCCGCGGCTCTGGAGAACGAGATGCAGGAGTTGATCCAGGGCTTCGCGCGCGAAGACTGGCACGAAGCGATCCGGGCCTTCGCGGGGAAACGGTCCCCGTGCTTCACGGGACGCTGACCGGTCAGGCCTCCCCGGGAACGACTCAGGCCGGCGGCACGGGCTCGGCCGCAACGAGCTGACGCTGCACGAGCCGGGCCGTACGCCGGAGCGCCCGCGCGAGACGCGGTGCCTCCGCCGGCGTTGGCTCCTCTCCGGCGAGACGAGTGAGCGCCCGATTGAGCCGGCGGGCCGCCGCGAGCACCTCCATCGCCGAGCTCCGTTCCGAGGCGCCTCCGGTCTTCTCCGCCCGGAACTGGCGCACCGAGAGTAGGTCCAGCTGGAGGCGACGCCAGAGGGTGAGTGCCGCCTCCGGATCCTCCTGCCGCGCGACTCCGAGAAGGAGCTCTCGAGACACGGCGCGCCCTTCCCGCTGCAGATCCGTCTTCACGGGGTCGGGCAGGCGGGTTAGTGCGAGCGTGTTCGAAACGTAGGGCCGGCTCTTCCCGAGGAGCTCCGCGAGGGCCTGGTGGCTGTAGCCGTGACGTTCGATCAGCGTCGCGAGGCCCTCGGCTTCCTCGAGCGGAGAGAGGTCCTCGCGCTGTAGATTCTCGATCAACGCTGTCTCGAGCGGATCCTCGACCTCCCGGACGAGGGCCGGGAGGCGGTCGAGCCCCGCGAGCTGTGCGGCCCGGAAGCGACGCTCGCCGGCGATCAGCTCGAAGCCACCTTGTGCCTGGCGCACGACGATCGGCTGCAGGAGACCGTGCGCCTTGATGGACGCAGCCAGCTCCGCCAGCTTCTCTTCGTCGAAGTAGCGCCGTGGTTGATCCGGGTTGGGACGCACCTCACCCAGTGGCACCAATGTCAGTACCGTCGCCTGCCGGCGCCGCATGCAGCCGGCCACGGCCAGGGTACGTACCGCCGCCGCTCCCGTCGGTTGCTCAGCTCCCGCCTCAGGCATGCTCCACCACATCCCGCACCTCCATCCCCCATTTCGGTCGCCGCCAACCGGCTCCGCGTTCCTCGCGCGGACGGCCCAGCAAACGGGAGCGCGGGCGGGGTCTTGCACCCCGCCCGTGCTCTTCCTCCGTCAAACCTTGCCTTGCAGGAAGAACGCGATCACCAACGCATACAGGGCCAGCGCCTCCATCAGCGCGAGGCCCACGATCAGCGGCGTGAAGATGCGCTCCGCCGAATTCGGGTTCCGGCCGATCGATTCCATGGCCGCCGCCGTCGCCCGACCCTGGCCGAGCGCGGCGCCGAATGCCGCAAGGCCGAGCCCGAGCCCGGCTGCGAGCGCGATCAGGCCCCTGTACCATAAGCCTCCACCCCCCTCTGCCGCCACCTCGGCAAACGCCGGGTCCGCCATCGCTACGACCGCCAGCGCTGCCCAGAGCGATCCTCCGACACGCCTCATTCCGCTCCCCTTCCAGGCCACCAACTGTCCCTTCCTCTCCTCTTGTCCGCTCCGCTCCCACCGGGACGGCGACCAAAGCCTCCGACTTGAGCTAGTGCTCGGCGTGGCTGACCGCCAACGCGAGGTAGATCGCGCTCAGCATCGTGAACACGAACGCCTGCACGACGGCCACGAAGGCGCCGAGCACGTAGAACACCACCGGCACCCCGAACTTCGTGAGCGACGTGAAGATCTCCACGACCTGGTGGTCCGCGAACATGTTGGCGAAGAGACGGATGCCGAGCGAGACCGGCCGGAAGAGATTGCTGAACACGTCGACCACCAGCATGAGGGGTGCGAGGAGCGCAATCGGGCCGAGGAAGTGCTTCAGGTACTTCACGCCGTGCTCGCGCGCCCCGTAGACGTTGTAGGCCAGAAACGACACGGCGCCCAGACCGAAGGTGATGTTGAAGTCCGCCGTGGGTGTTGTGAAGCCGGGGATGAGACCGATCAGATTCGCCAGCAGGATGAAGATGAAGAAGCTCCCCAGGAGCGGAACGTAGCGCTCTGCGTGCTCTCCGATCACGCTCTCGACGAGCCCGGTCATTACCTCGACGAAGGCCTCGGCGACGCTCCGGGCAGTGAGCCGCGACTCTGGCGTGGCCGCCGCCTCTGCGCTAGCCAGCCGGGGACGCACATAGGCGGCGAAGGCGAGGATCACCCCGACGACGAGCGCCGATGTGGCGACGTGCTCGGCGCTTCCAAGACCGCGGAGCCAGGTAAAGGGTTCGTGGCCCATCAGCCCTGCCGGGCGCTCACGGCCTCCCAGACGGCCGCCACCGGGAAGCACGTCAGGCCCACAGCGAACCCGATCGGGTCGGGATGAAGTGCGTGTCGCGAGGTGAAGGCCAACCAGCCGAGCCCCACGAGGACGAGGAGTTTAACAAACAGCACCCCAATAGCAAGACGCGGACGCTTGCGACGGACGAGGGATCCGAGTCCAGCCGCGTAGAGCAGAACCGAGAGGCCGATCGCCACGCCCCCGAGGAGCACACCGCCCGAGCCAGGGCGCCCAAGGGCCAGCGACGCGGACGCGGTGGCCCCTACCAGCAACCAGTGGCGGCCCTGCAGCCGACTAAGACTCGCCACCGAGGTCACGGCGCTCGAACTGTCGCACGAGCTGAATGAGCCGCACGAAGCCCCCCACGACCGCCAGGAGCGTCGCGACCACCAGCGCGTATGGATCCGACCCGAGCCAGCGATCGATCAGCCATCCGACCACTGCCCCGGCCGCGATCGTACCCGAGAACTCGAAGGCCACCGCTCCATAGCGAGCGTAGCGAATGATGGGAGCGGGAGGCGGCAATCAAGTGTCCGCCAGGACCTTCCGGGCGGCGCGGCCGAATCGCTCGATGTCGGCCTCGGTATGCGCCAGCGACAGGAACATCACCTCGAATTGCGACGGCGGGAGGTACATCCCCTCGGCGAGCATGCCATGGAAGAAGCGGGCGAAGCGCGCCGTGTCGGCGCGCCGGGCACCGGCATAGTCGCGCACCTCCTCGACGCCGAGGAACAAGGTCAGCAGAGACCCCACGCGATTGACGCAGGCCGGAACCCCCGCCGCGGCGACCGCCTCCCGCAGCTGCGCCTCGGCGAGGGCACCGAGTCCGTCGAGGCGGGCGTACGCATCGCGGGTGTCGCGCATGGTCTGCAGGGTGGCCAGGCCGGCCGCGGCGCTGAGCGGGTTCCCGGAGAGCGTCCCGGCCTGATAGACCGGGCCACCGGGCGCGAGCTGCTTCATCAGCGAGCGCGGGCCACCGAAGGCACCTACCGGTAGGCCACCGCCGATCACCTTGCCCAGGCAGGTGAGATCCGGCGTCACGCCGTACCGCCCCTGCGCGCCACTCCAGCCCACCCGGAATCCGGTGATGACCTCGTCGAAGATGAGCAGGGCTCCGGCCCGGGTCGTCTCCTCGCGCAGGGTTTCGAGAAATCCCGGCTCCGGCGGCACGAGCCCCATGTTGCCGGCGACCGGCTCGACGATCACGGCCGCCACCTCCTCGCCGCGGCTCCGTAG
>QHVD01000187.1 GCA_003222235.1 Gemmatimonadota bacterium
AACGAGCGTGCCGTCCGGCTCCCTGCGAAATAGAAGGCCGTCCCCCGCCGAGACGAGGAGTAGACGCCCATCTGGTAGCCAGTCGACACAGCACGGAAAGGAGGGCGCCCGCAGGATGACTTCGCTGTTGCCTTCGAGATCGACGGCAATAACCTCGCGCGAGCCCCAGTCGGAGAACCACAAACGGCCCTCGTGCCAGCGTGGCTGCTCGCCAAACGAGATACCGGTCATCAGGGTTTTCAGTTTAGGCATTGAAGACTCCTTCGACAGACACCATCACAACCTCAGGCAAGCGCAGCGTCGGAATTCGCAAAGACCCCGATGGGAGCGGGTAATTCGTCGAGTGCATGGGGATCGGCCGCCGACGCGATCCCAATAACCACCGTTGCGATGATCGTTAAACCGATGGCGACATACGAACCGTCACGTGCACCCGTTTGGGTGCGTGGCCAGACAGATGGGTGCGCGGATGCCGAGTGCGCTTCGCGATGGCGTGTCATGACAAACGCGCGGCCTAACGGCCCGCGCTTAGATCGAGACTACCGCGAAGCGCGCCGGGGCGCAAACTATTCCTCCCACAACCGGGCGCCGTGGCGACCTCGACCAGGTCGCCGACAAGTTAGAATCAGGGTCACCGATCGTGGCAGGGACGGAGATGCCAGAAACACCGGAAGTTGAGACAGATAGGCTCCGGGAGGCTGTGCAGGAGGAGCTTGAGCGCGAACGTGGCGTTTTCCTTCGACGGATCGCTCTCACCACGGCGGTTCTTGCGGCAGTTGCGGCAATAGCCGCGCTCAAGGCTGGAAGCACCGCGAATGAGGCGCTGGTGCTGAAGACTGAGGCCGCGCGCCTGCAGGCCGAAGCCTCAGATCAGTGGGCATACTACCAAGCGAAGGGCATCAAGCTCGCCGTGGCGCAGGCTGCCGAAGCGCCATGGCGAAGCCTGGGGAAGAGCCCGCCTGCGGACCTGATTGAGAAGGAGCAGCGGTACGCTGCCGAGCAAGAGGAAGTCAAAGCCAAGGCGGAGACGCTAGAGCGCGAGCGTGACGCGCGGTCGCGCGAAGCTGATCATCTTCTCCAGCAGCACCATGGCTTCGCGAATTCGGTCGCTCTGTTTCAGGTGGCCATCGCCCTGGGGGCCCTGGCAGCCCTGACGCGCAACCGCGCCGTTTGGGTTGCCTCTCTATCCCTCGGCGGGGCGGGGATAGCCTTTTTCACGGCGCAGCTCCTCTCTTAGAACGACTGCTCGCCCGAGTCCAGGTCGAGGAACACACCATCCCGGCCGGAGCCCTAACTCTCTCTCCTGACCGAGAGCGTCGGTCCCAGGGCTACGGGGAGGCCATCCCCTGCGGCGACTGGCACTTACGGAACAGGCCCGGCAGGAATCGCTCGCGATTGCCCGAGCGCAGCGAGGGCAGAGCATTGATACGGCCGGGCGTGCGGACGGCCGCGACGCCTTCCGTCGCGGCCCAAGCAGGCCCGGCAGGAATCGAACCTGCAACCCCCGGTTTTGGAGACCGGTGCTCTACCAATTGAGCTACGGACCTAGAAGGTGATGCTGCTGGAAGTTACTGACGCAGGCTACTACGGCAAACCCCCGGATTGTGCCACGAACATGTTGGTGGTCGACAGCGTAGTTTAGGTGTTGTCCATGAAGTCTTCATCGAATAGCAGATGGGACTCCAAGTGAGGGTGGTCAAAAATGGCTGGCGCCCTTCGGAATAGCTGGCCTATCTCGTGGATGTTCTGGCACCCTCACCAGCGTCTCTGGAACGACAGACTGGTCGGTGTAATCGAGACGGTCATCCCTGCGAGGTCGATCAGCAGGCCTGTCAGAGGAATGGTCATGCTGGTCGATACTTCGTTGCTTTTCATCCGAGCCGTATTGAGAAGGTTATCCTTGTTCGGTTTCTCCGAGATCTTTACCAAGTGGAGGACGGGCTATCCTGTTCTCTATCTTGACATAGGGACTCACAAGCAAGGTGCCGAGCTGGCTCTGATGACAGATGCCATCCTACCGAGCGTGTGCATTCACTACGAGGCATACGGATTTGAAGCCAATCAGGAGTCTTTTCGCCAGGCCAGAGTGAGGTTCTCTAAGAAGAGACACGTGATCCTTCTTCACAAGGCCTTGTGCAATGCGCAGGGCAAGATCAGGCTCTACCACAACGCTTCCAGTGGACTGGCAGACTCTCTTTACAGACAAGCAGACTCTTTCGAAGATGTGGAGGCTGTGCGTCTCTCTGACTGGCTGCGAGAAAAGGATATTTCTCTTGAAGACAGGATCTGTCTGCTGAGGATGAACATCGAGGGTGCAGAGTTCGACGTGCTGCAGGATGTCGTGGAGAGCGGACTTGCAACCAACGTTGACGGTTACTATGGGATGTGGGACGATGTCTCCAAGATCAACGTTAAGCGTGATGTTGAGTTCCGAGAGTTTCTGTCAACAAACGGCATCAGTTCGATGACCTTTAATGGACGCGATGTGAGGTGGCGCTTCCGGATGAAGTGCATTGAGTACGATATGAATACCTCTGTCATGGTCGGATCGCGTAGGTTGGAACGGAGGATTAATGCACCGACCCCGATCACGTAAGTCAATGGGTGGCTGACGGGAATCGAACCCGCAACCTCTGGAGCCACAGTCCAGCGCTCTAACCGATTGAGCTACAGCCACCGTAATACTAGACGGACAGACGCGTAGACGCACAGACGCCCAGGCGCCGAGTAAAGCTAATCAGGCCAGAAACGCCGGGCGAGGCCCGCAGTGCGCGGGTCGGTCGGTACCGGCCGCCCGTCGAGCGACGCGATCGCGATGACACCCCGCACGGCGTTCGTCAGAAACAGGCTCCTCTCTTCGAGTGCCTCACGCAGGTACCGACCCTCCTCCACTTGCTGCGTGAGCTCGAGCACCCGCGCCCGACCGACCCCCGGCAGGATCCCGAGGTCGAGCGCCGGCGTGCGCAGCCACGCACCCTCCCACCAGAAAATGCTCCACACCGTGCCCTCGGCCACCAAGCCCTCATGCGTGAGCAACAGCGCGTCGTCCGCCGCCGCCTCCTCCGCCTCCGCCGCCGCGTCGCTGAAGCAGTCCCGCCGCGTGGTCTTGTGCGGGTACGGCTCGTGCGGCTCGGTCGCCGTGATCACTAGCGGCCGATCGCGCGCCAGCAGCTCCCGCACAGTGACGGTCGCCCGGCCGTCGCAGACCTCGACCCGCAGCACCGCCTCCTCGGTTTCCGCGAACGGGCGCACCAGCCCGGCGACATCTTTAGACGGTTGGGGCAGGTCGAGCTCACGGAGCGAGTGCTCCAGGCGGGCCAGATGCCGCTCGAGGAACGGCACGCGCCCTTCGCGCACCCGCAGCGTCTCGATCAGCCCGTAGCCTGCTCTCTCCACCTTCCCCGCCTCCCGTTTCCCGTTTCCTGCATTCCGCGTCCCGCATCCCCCAGCATAGGCGAGCCTACCCGCTCCGACAAGTTGCCCGACGGGACCCCACTCGACATCTTGGTGCCGCGCGCGACCGGTGGGAAGTCATGTCCCAGCTTACGCCCCGTTTCCACGTAGCTTTTCCACGCCTCTTTTTCACGCCTCCTTTTAACGTCTCTTTTCCACGCTTCCTTTTCACGCCTCTTTTTCACGCCTCTTTTCCACGTCTCCTTTTCACGCCTCTTGTAATTACAGCCTGCTCCCACAAACCACCCGCCGACTTCGCCCCCGATCCGGGACTCGTCGCGCAAGTCCGTGACATCCGCATCGTCACGACGCAAGGGCGGGCCTGCCCCGGCGCCACCCTGCAGGCGAGCTACGAAGCCGTCCTCACTGACGGCACCCGCGTGCCCTTCGCCCGCGCGTACGACAAGAAGCATCCCCCGCGGCTGCACGTCGTGTTTCTTGAGCGCTCGAGCCCGGATGCCCTGTCGCAGGAGGACGGCGACTGGGTGACCGGCGCCAACCCGCTCGCGACGGTGGTCTCCGGCTTCCGCCTGACGGCCGCGCTCAAGGCAAAGCCCATGGTGCGGAACAC
>QHVD01000188.1 GCA_003222235.1 Gemmatimonadota bacterium
GTCGCTGCCGGTCGAGCGCTGGGCAGCCGCGGCGCTGTACGAGGACCTCTACTGCGCGCGCGGCGACATGGAGAATCGGATCAAGGAGCAGCAGCTCGGGCTGTTTGCGGACCGGACGAGCACCGCCACCATGCGAGCCAACCAGCTGCGGCTGTGGTTTTCCTCGGTGGCCTACGTGCTGGTCGAGAGCTTGCGTCGGGTGGGGCTCGCGGACACGGGCTTGGCGCGGGCCCAGGTGGGGACGATTCGGACGCGGCTGCTCAAGCTCGGCGCGCTCGTGACCGTGAGCGTGCGCCGGGTGGTCATCGCGCTCAGCAGCGTGTTTCCCTTCCAGCGGCTCTTCGCCCAGGCGCTCGCGAATCTCCAGCGCGGCTATCCGCTGCGTTGCTGAGGCGCCGCGGTCCCACGCATCCCCAGGCTCACCCCCGGCGGCGGCGCCGTCACGCCCCCGTGTGTCCAGTCGGCGACTTTCGGACCGCCCCGGGCTGTGTCCCTGAGTGTCCGACGGGGCGCCGCCGGCGCCCCGTCGGACACCTACCCGTCGTCATCACCGCCAGTCACCCGTTGAGCAGTGATCGATTGGCCTGGTGAGAAAAGCGGGCTAACTGTCCGACGAGCGCCACACGACG
>QHVD01000189.1 GCA_003222235.1 Gemmatimonadota bacterium
CAGTCGCCGTGGCCGGTCGTCGCGGTGTGGAGGCAGCGGTCAATCACGAACTCGAACAGTTCGTCCCGCCCGGCCTCCAGCGGGGCGCTGTCCCACTTCCGTTCAGCGAGGAACTGGGCGCGGAGCGCCGCCACCGTCTGCGTGTCTTCGACAGGCCGGACGATCCCGGTCATGTAGAAGGCGTCCTCGTTCTGCGGCGACGGAAAGGTATGCAGCGCGTAGCGGGGATCGCGGCGCAGGTCGTCCCGCTTGAGCGAGGGCGCGAGGAAGGCATAGAGGCCATCGTCAGTCAGGAGCGGGCAGATCGGGTGGATACGCGGACCGCCATCGGCGCGAACCGTGCCGAGGAACCCAAGTCCAACGCCGAACTGGTACAGAAGGCGGCGACCGGCTTCCGCGAGATCAGGTCGTAGCCGTCGAAAGTCGCCCCAATGGACCACGGGCGGCACCATCACGGAAGCGGCGGTGAGATGTCAACACGGCGCGACTGACGCCCTGGTCCAGGTAATTCTGTCCGCTCTGCTCTTTGGCCCGATCCTCGCGGCGGCTGTCGCTGGAATCGCTCAGTCCTGGGCCGCAGTCGCTCGATCTCGCCCAGGCGTTCGGGGATGCCGTCCAACCCGACCTCGGCGGGGAGGTTCGGTGCGGCACGACTTCGACTCAGGAACGACCTCACAGCGCGTAGAATCCCCGTGCGGGGTTTTTGCTACAGCCGGGAGGGCAACGGGTAAGACGGGCGGCGTGCAAGGCTTAGAGCGCCGACTTAGCGTTTGCCATGGGTCCCGGCGGCTGGGCGGAAGAGAGGGCGAGCTACTCGATGCGAAACCCGCCGGCAGAAGTCGGGCTGCGCCCGCTTCCACCTCTCGTGCTCCAGGCTGGTCACGTTGGCGAGGTGGTCCCGCTCGATGAGCACGTAGCCTGACGAGATCGGCTCGCCGACGTTAGGCCACGGCGCGGTCGCCGTCGTCCTCTCGTGTGCGGCGGCCAGTCAATCCACTCGAACGTCTACGTAGGCCAACAAGACTTCCAGCCGCGGCGGGATGCGGGCGAGTCCGAAGCACGCTGCGACGTGCGCGGCGGCGGTCGCCTCTTCCTCTTCCCCGATCCGCTCGGCCTCCACAATCCGGCGACCGCACCCCTTGCAGAGGAGGGTGAACGTGCGGCGCATGGGTCGACTGTCCTGCGAGCAAGTCTCGTTCCGACATGGCGGGTTCTCAGCGGCCAGCTACTTTGATTCGGAAACTCGGTGCCCGTCCACCCCAGGGGACAGGGCGTCCACCCGAGCGGACAAGGGTCCTGCGATGCATCCGTCGCAGATGAGGGCGGCCTCTACGCGAGCCAGCCTCCCGACCTGGCTCTCCTCCTTGCGGCAGAGGGAACAAGCCTCGTGGGTCATCGAAGGCTCGTCAGTAAAGGCAGAGCGGTTCTACTCCCGAAGGTGACGCCAGAACGCTTCTGCGTTCTGCAGCACGGCTCGCGTGATGCTGTAATGCTCGGTGTCTTCGAGCCTTACCCGACGCAGGCCTCCCGCTGGCTCGAACTGGAGCAGCTCGGCATCTGGGTACGTCATCAGAATCGGCGAGTGAGTGGCAATGACGAACTGCGATCCGCTCCGGTGGGCACGGTCGTAGAGAACACGCGCAAGGCTGAGTTGCCGTTGGGGCGAGAGCGCCGCCTCGGGTTCGTCGAGGAAGTACAACCCGTTCCCGATGCGGTTGACCATCACGTCGAGGAATCCCTCCCCGTGCGAGCGAGAGTGGAGGGAGCCACCCCCGTACCGAGCATAGGGATCACCGTTGAAGAAGGGGTCGCTCCGTCGAGAGTCCAGCAGCGATGCGAAGTGCGCGGAGAACTCGCCCCGGAAGAAGTAGGTGTCCCGAGGCCGCTTGCGGAACCGTGGTCGCAGCGCGTGGGCCAGAGGGCTATCGCCCTTCGGGCCATGATTCGCTCCCCGCTCGTTGCGACTTCCGCCGGATGCGGGCAGCCCGGCGAGCACGGCCAGCGCCTCGACGAGCGTCGTCTTGCCGGAGCCGTTCTCACCGATGACGAAGGTGACTGCAGCGCTCAGCGTCAGGTCGAAGTCTCGAACCCACGGAAGGCAGAACGGATGCTCCTCGAAGCTCCCGACCTTCTCCGGCACCAGGTAGGCCCCTTCAAGGTACGGTGGCCGAGCGGCGGCGCCCATCGAAACGGCATTGTGCTGCCTAACCGCAGCAAGGCGCAAGGCGAGTGGCCCGAGTGGATCGGCTCCCCGAAGTAGACGACGGCATCCGTCGTCGTGATCGTAGTAGCCGAGGCGCGACGGGCGGAGCCGCCCGCGCTTCTCTACGCGGCCTTGCGCGGCTCCTGTGCTCCCAGCCTCGCTTCGAGCAGCTTGCGCCCTACGTCGAGGAGCGACCGACCGACGAGCACGGCAGCCCCGAGCAGGACGAATCCGGCAACGACGGGCACCGAGATCGCTGCGCCGGTAAGCTGCGAGCCGAGGCGCACGCCTTCACGACCAACATCACTCACGGTCATGGCGGCCTCCGAAACGACAGCCTGCCTACCTCAAGGCGGCTCGCCAGGGCAAGGCCCCCCAGGACGAGACGAATCGGTGGTGCAACCCGTTCCGTCATGGGCGACGCGAATCTTGGCCCGGTGCACGCACAGTGTCCACGGGCAAGATGCAGGCCCAGGCGGCCAGGGGTGCTAGACTTCAGTGCCGGCGACCGATGGTTCGCTACCAGTGAGTCGCGAGGAGGTTCACATGGCGCAGTTCATCAAGGTCGCGAGCACCGCCGACCTCGCTCCGGGCACGGCGAAGTGTGTCGAGGTGGCGGGGAAGAAGATCGCCCTCTTCAACTTGGAGCGCACCTTCTACGCCATTGACGACACCTGCACCCACCGTGGCGGCCCCCTCTCGGAGGGCGAGGTGTCGGGCGAGGAAGTCACATGCCCGTGGCATGGGGCCATCTACAACATCAAGACCGGCGAAGCGCTTGGTCCGCCCGCCCCACGAGGCGTTGCGCGATACGCCGTGCGCGTCCAGGGAGCGGATGTAGAGGTCGAGGTGTAGGTCACAGCAGACTGGCTCGACCACGCCCAGCCTGGGTGTGTGCGATGGCGCAGAGGGGATCGCAGTTTCGAGCCGAAGCCAATCCCGCGCTCCGCACGGTGTGCGCCCACTGCGGCAAGAGCATTCCCGACAGAAGTCGGCCACGCGCATCCGCCGATGCGGAAGCTTGTGGCGTCTGGCGGGAAACCTGGGGCCTCGTCGTCGGCTACTTTAGGATCCCAGGACCGTAGCCGATAGATCCTGGGAGCTGCGCGGAATCGAAATGGAGGGACTGGGAGGGGGGATTCCATGAGAACGCGGGCCGGTCTCAAACGGCTGCTGAGGACCGCCCTCGCTGCAGGCCTCATCGCGGTGCGGCCCGTGATCGCGGGCACGGCAGACAACGGGACCTTCCGGTTCCTGACCCTCTCGCTGCCCGACGGGAGCACCAACGCCGAGTACGTGGCCCGGCTCCTGACTGCCAACGCTGACGGGCCGGTCGTGTTCACCATCACCGGCCTGGCCCCGGGCATGGACTACGATCCGGCCAGCGGGTTCATCACGGGTCGGCCCACCGTGGTGGGCAACTACCACGTAGACATCACCGCCACGGACGGCATCAACACGGTCACGCAGAACAACGTCCCCTTGAAGGTGAACGCCGCCGGCGGCGGCGGCAACGCGGGAGCGACCTTCAATGTGAACTCCCTGCCGAACGGGACGGTGGGAGTCGCCTACTCAACCATCCTCACCGTCACGAACGGAGTGGGCCCCTACACCTTCGGTGCCGTCGACCTTCCCCCTGGGATCACCCTCAACGGGCGGACGGGTGTCTTGTCAGGAACACCCCTGACCCCGGGGACCTTCTTCTGCGGTCTCTCCGTCTACGACGCGGGGGAGAACAACAAAGTCGTCAAAGTGGTCCCGCTTCTCGTGGAGCCAGCGGCCTCC
>QHVD01000190.1 GCA_003222235.1 Gemmatimonadota bacterium
GCGGAGACCTGCAACGGCACGAGCAACTCCTGCCCGGCCGACGTCTTCCAGCCGAGCGGCACGGTGTGCCGGGCGTCAGCCGGCCCCTGTGACGTGGCCGAGACCTGCACCGGCTCGAGCGCAACCTGCCCCACCAACGCGTTCTTGCCCTCCGGCACGGTGTGCCGCCCCGCATTGAACGAGTGCGACAATCAGGAGACCTGCTCCGGGACGAGCGCCACCTGTCCGGCCGACACGGTCAAGTCGGCGGGGACGGCGTGCAGCGACGACGGCCACGTGTGCACGAGCGACGTCTGCAACGGCACGGTCGGCGCGCCCGCGTGCACCCATCCCGCCAAGGCGAGCGGGACGGCGTGCCCAGACGACGGCAACGTGTGCACACGTGACGTATGCGATGGAACCAGTCTGGACTGCACACATCCGGCGGGGAACGCGGGGACGGTGTGCCGCGCCGCGGCGGGCGTGTGCGACGTGGCGGAGACCTGCACGGGCACGAGCGCGACCTGTCCCGCAGACGCCTTTGTCTCCAGTAGCGTGGTCTGCCGCGCCGCCGTAGCCGGCGGGTGTGACATCGCCGAGAACTGCCCGGGCAACGGGCCTAACTGTCCAGCGGATGTCGTACAGCCCAACGGGACGGTGTGCCGTGCGGCGGCGGGCGAATGCGACCTGGCCGAGACGTGCAACGGGACCAGCAACACATGCCCCGCCGATGCGAAGAAGACGAGCGGCACGGCGTGCACCGACGATGGCAACGCGTGCACGTCCGACACGTGTGATGGCACCAGCAACCTCTGCCAGCATCCGGCCGGCAATCCGCTAGGCACCTGTCTTACGCAAACGCAAAGCGCTGCAGGCACGTGCGCAAATGCCACGGGGATCGGCACGGTGGCATGGACGAATCCTTCCAGAGCGCAGACCAGTAATGACAGCTATGCGACCGCGCCGTTCTCGAGCAGCGGTGACGCATCCAACTACCTGAAGTGCACCAATTTCGGCTTCTCCGTTCCCACGAACAGCACGATCCAGGGCATCAAGGTAGAATGGGAATACTCGAATACCAGCGGCGGCACCATTCAGGACAACGCCTCCCGGATCGTGAAGGGAGGAACGATCGGTACGACGGACAAGTCGACGGCCACTGCTTGGCCGGGCACGGATACCTTCGTGGCGTACGGCAGCTCGGCAGATCTGTGGAGCGATTCTTGGACGCCGTCCGACATCAACTCCTCCGGCTTTGGTGCGGCGCTTTCGGCGTCGCAGAACTCAGGTGGAAGCCGAACCGCATCAGTAGACTCGGTCCGGATCACGGTCTCCTACGTAACCTGTGGTAACGGTGCGGTCGATGCTGGCGAGCAGTGTGACGACGGTGCGGCGAACGGCACCGCCGGCTCGTGCTGCGCTGCCAATTGCACGTTCAAGACGAGCGGTACGGCGTGCACCGACGACGGCAACCCGTGCACGACCGACACCTGTAGCGGCAGCAGCAATCTCTGCCAGCATGCGCCCGGCAATGCGGGCACCGTGTGTCGCGCCGCCGCGGACGTGTGCGACGTAGCCGAAACGTGCACGGGGAGCAGCGCCACCTGCCCGCCAGACGGCGTGCGGCCCAACACCTTCGTCTGTCGCGCCGGATCGGGCGATATATGTGATCCGAGCGAGACCTGCGATGGGACGAGCAAGAGCTGTCCCGCGGATGTCGTCGCATCGAGCGGGACGGTGTGCCGGGGAGCGACGGGCGAGTGCGACCTGGCCGAGACGTGCAGCGGCGTGGCGGGTCAGCCGTGCCCGTCCGATGCGAAGAAGGCGAGCGGGACCGCGTGTACCGACGACGGCAACCCCTGCACCCTCGATAGGTGCGACGGCAGCAACGCTGCCTGTCAGCACCCGGCCGGCAATGCCGGCGCGATCTGCCGCGCCTCGGCGGGCGTCTGCGATCCGGCCGAGACCTGTACGGGCACCAGCACGACCTGTCCCGCAGATGCCAAGAGCCCTGCGGGCACCGTGTGTGGACCCTCGGGCGTCTGCGACGTGGCCCCGACCTGCGACGGGACGAGCAACAGCTGCCCCGCCGGCACCGCCACGACGCTCGGTGCGGCGCCCGCCAGCTCCAAGTTCCACACCTCAGTGACGCTCACGGCGACGGTGACGAAGTGTGACAGCACGGCAGTGACCGAGGGCAGCGTCAGCTTCATCGACGGTGGCACCTGCTCGAGCCCGGGGACCACCCTCGCGGGACCGACCGCGGTGAACGGCGGCGGCCAAACCAGCTTGACCACGAGCAGTCTCAGCGTCGGGACGCACACCATCACAGCCTGCTACTCCGACACCCCCGCGAACTTTGGCGCCAGCAGCGGCAGCGCCACCGAAACGGTGTCGGCGCGTATTCGGATCATCTAGCAGGATGCGGAAAAGCGCGCTGTGAACACGAGAATCTCTCCGCGTGACGCTCGCAAGGGTCCTCCAATCAGGCCGGGTGTGCGGCTCGGCCCTTTCCTCGGCGGCGTCCCGCCGACGGCGGCCGCGGCCGCGGTGGCGTGTCTGACGGAGCAACCCCACGGTCTTCATCGCTTGCGGAACCGCTGGCTCACCCCATAGCCTGCGTGGCGCGTGGTCCGCGCGTCGAGCGCTCTGATGTCCTTCTGGGCCACGTGTGGCGTCACGTGAGGGTGCGCAGGCACTTGACGAAGTCGCGATCGTCGTAGTGCTTGTCCGCGCCGAGCGTGGCGCGACGGCGCCCAGGAATATCCTTCGCCATCGCCCACGCGGCCTCCCATTCCGCCCGCCCCGTGGCGCGGGTGAGGCGGCTGTTCACCACGAGCCCGTGCCGATGCTCGATCAGCACGTGGCCGAGGTAGCTGAGCTTCGCCTCGTGCCCCTGGAGCAGCGACGCCCGCAGCAGCTTCTCTGGGCGCTTCTCGGAGTCCATCGACATACGCGCCATACGCGCCCCAACGTTTGCTGATGGCTCGAGTGAAGTGTGAGGGCCGCCTCGCCCGGGGTGCTGCGGGCGCGAATCTCTCGCCCCATGCGCGCCATCGCCTCATATCTCGCCGCGAGTGCCGCCGGTGCCGGCGCCCGCGCTTGACTCGCGCGCGCCCTCCGACCTACAGCTCGACCGCGCGTGACGCACTCCCCGGTCGAGTCGGTGGCGGGCGCGGCGAGCGACGGCCTGGTCGCGGCGCTCGACGCCACCGTCGCCCGCGCGCGGGGGAGCGCCCTCTACCGCGAGCGCCTGGCGGGTGTCCGCATCCGCAGCCTGGCCGACCTGCGCGCGCTGCCGCTCACCACGCGCGCCGATCTCCAGGCGGCGGGGACACACGGCACGCGCGCCCTCCCGCTCGCGGAGGTCTGCCACTACGGCGAGTCGTCGGGCACGAGCGGCGCCAGCAACTCGACCTGGCTCACGGCCGAGGACTTCCGGCGCGACGCGGACGCGATCCGGGCCGCGCACCCCGACGTGTTCGCGCCCGGGCGCGTCATCCTGAACCGCTTCCCGTTCATGGCCGCGCCCGCGCACCTGATCCAGCTGGTCGCGCAACGCGGCGGCGGGGTCGCCATCCCGGCCGGCAACATCAACTGGGATGTCCCGTTCCCGCGCGCGCTCGAGCTCGCGCGCCGCACGGGGGCGCACGTGCTGGCCGGGCTGCCGCTCGAGCCGGTCGTGCTGGGCGAGCTGGCGCGGGCGCAGGGCCACAGTCCGGCCCGCGTCGGCCTCGACACGCTCTTCCTGGGCGGCACGCCCGTGCCGCCCGCCTTCCAGCGCCGCCTGGCGCGCGTGTGGGGCGCGCGCGTCATCGAGCTCTACGGCTCGACCGAGACCATGCTCCTCGGCACCTCGTGCTCCGCGGGCACGCTCCATCCCGAGACCGCGCTCGCCTGCTGCGAGGTGCTGCCGCTCGACGGCAGCGACGAAGGGCGGCTCGTGGTCACCACCATCGGCGTGGAGGGAAGCCCGCTCGTGCGCTTCGACACCGGCGACGTAGTGCGCGTCACGAGCGCGTGCGCGTGCGGCGACTCGCGGCCGGGGCTCGTCGTCCTCGGGCGCGCGCCCGACGCGGTCGAGATCGCGGGTCGCCGGCTCTATCCCTACGATCTCATCGACGCCGCGGCCGGCGCGGCGGACGTGCTCGACAGCTCGGTCTTCTTCATCGTCATCCTCCCGGGTCGCGTGCTGGTCCGCATCGAGACGCGGGCGAGCGGGGCCGGTGATGCCACCGCGGCGCTCCGCGCCCGGCTGCCCGGCGTGCCCGTCGAGGTGGAGCCGGTCGAGCCCGGTATGCTGCTCGACGTCGAGATGCTGTCGCGCAGCCCGCACGTCTACAAGCCGGTCGTGCTCGCCGACTGGCG
>QHVD01000191.1 GCA_003222235.1 Gemmatimonadota bacterium
TCGCCGATTGGCCGATCCTCAACGCCCTGCTCAACACGGCATCCGGCGCGGGGTGGGTCTCCTTCCATCACGGCGGCGGCGTGGGGATCGGCAACTCGCTGCACGCGGGGCAGGTGAGCGTCGCGGACGGCACGGCCTCGGCGGGTCGGCGGCTCGAGCGCGTCCTCACGAACGACCCGGGGATCGGCGTCGCCCGCCATGCGGACGCGGGTTACCCCGAAGCGCTCGAGACCGCCCGCAGGCACGGGCTCCGGCTACCCATGCGCGAGGCACACGACTGAGCACCCTGCTCGTCGGCGCGCGGGCGGTCGTGACCTGCCGCGGCCCGGCGCGGGCGCGGCGCGGGCCGGAGATGACGGAGATCGAGGTGCTGCCCGACGCCGCCGTCCTGATCGACGGCGAGCGCATCACCTGGGTCGGTCCGCGGCGCGAAGCCGGGGGGCTCCATTCCGCATTCCGCATTCCGCGATCCGCACTAGACGTGGTGGAGGTGACGGGGGTGCTGCTCCCGGGCTTCGTCGATTGCCACACTCACGCGGTGTTCGGAGCGCCGCGCCTCGACGACCACCAGCGCCGGGCGCTGGGGATGGACTATCGGGCGATCGCCGCCGCTGGCGGCGGGATTTTGGAATCGGTGCGCGACCTGCGGGCCCGCCCGGAGGCTGAGCTCATCGAGCTCACGCGAGGAAGGATCCGCACGCTCCTGTCCCACGGGAGCACGACGATCGAGGTGAAATCGGGATACGGCCTGACGCTCGAGACCGAGCTCAAACAGCTGCGCGTCGTCCGGGAGCTCGCGGCGAGCGAACCCGTCAGTCTCACCGCAACGTTGCTCGGCGCTCATGAGGTGCCGCCGGAGTTCCGGCACCGACGGGCAGAGTACGTCCGGCTCCTCTGCGACGAGATGATCCCCGCGGTGGCGCAGGCGGGGCTCGCCGGCGCGTGCGACGTATTCTGCGAGCCGGGCGTGTTCAGCGTCACGGAAGCCCGCGCGATTCTCACGGCAGCGCAACGCTGCGGGCTCGGTGTGAAGCTCCATGCCGATGAGCTCCAGGGCTCCGGCGGGGCCGAGCTGGCCGCGGAGCTCCGCGCGCTCTCCGCGGACCACTTGACGGGCATCTCCGACGCCGGGATCCGCGCGCTCGCGGCGAGCCCGACCGTGGCCGTCCTGCTTCCCGTGACGATGATCTTCCTCGGCAGCGGCCGGCAGGCGCCCGCGCGGCAGCTGCTCGAAGCGGGAGCCGCCCTGGCTCTCGCCAGCGATTTCAATCCCGGTTCGTCGCCGGCCGTCGGTCTTCCGCTTGTGATGGCGCTCGCAGTCTCCCAGTTGGGGTTGCGGCACGCGGAGGCGCTCAACGCGGTCACCGTGAACGGCGCGGCCGCTCTCGGGATGGCCGCCGATCGCGGCCAGATCGCACCCGGGTTCCGTGCCGACCTCGTGCTCTGTGACGTCTCCGATTGGCGTGAAGTGGCGTATTGGGTCGGTGGCAATCCCGTAACCGCCGTCTGGACAGGCGGTTCCGCTTGTCGCCTCCTCCCGGGCCCGGTATCTTTAGGGCGCCATGTCCCGACTTGAGAAGCTCAAACAGAAAGCCAAGGCCCTCGAGGCGAAAGACCCCAAGGGCGCCATCGACGCGTGGCTCGAAGCGGTGAAGGCGCAGGAAGGCCAGGCCGAGCCCGATCCCGACCTGTCCATCTTCAACCGCGTGGGAGACCTTTACCTCAAGATCAAGGATGCCGCCACGGCGGCGGACTATTACGACAGGGCCGTCGACAAATATGCGGAGCACGGGCTCCACAACAACGCAATCGCGATGTGCAACAAGGTGCTGCGCAACGCGCCCGGGCGACACACCGTCTACCTCAAGCTTGCCAAGCTGTACGCGGCCAAGGGGTTCATCGCCGAAGCCACACAGAACTTCGTTGAGTACGCCGAGCGGATGCAAAAGACGGGGAAGATCCAACAGGCGTTCTCGGCGCTCAAGGAGCTGACTGACATCTTGCCGGAAAGCGCGCACTTTCGGAGGATGCTGGAAGACCACCTGCAGACGTACGGCGATGCGGAGCGGCGCTTGACCATGCGGGCGCCCGGGCCGGCGCAACCCGAGGCGGCGGTCGATCCCAACGCGGCCGGGAAGCGCAAGACCTCCAGTCTCATCTTCCTGGATGTGGGCGAGCCGCCGCGATCGAAGGCAGGACCGGGCGCGAAGACGCCGGCGCCCGCCCCACCCCTTCCGCCCTCGGAGCCCCAGCGTCGGGCACCCGGGCCTCCACCCAAGTCCACGATCGAAGGCATGGTCGAGTCGGTGACGGCGGAAGCGGACACGTCGCTCGAAATCGAGCACACCAGCCTGGCCGACGAGCGCGACTCCGCGGCGACAGGCGGCGTACTCGATGGGTTCGAGACGACGACCGTCGAGTTCGACGACCGGGAGGTAGCGACGGGCGACGCAGGCGCGCCCCTGGTGCGTGACGGGGCGGATGTGGAGGAAGGTGTGGCGCGGATGGCCGAACTCGAGCCGACGGTGCCGGAGGAGCCCGCCTCTCAGGAGCCTGACTCGGTAGAGGACGACGTCCATCTCGAACCCCTGCTCGATAGCGAGGTCGAAATCGAGCCGCTCCCGGCGCCGCCTGCTGCGCGCCCGCGCACCGGCGTCTCCAGGCGGCCCCCCCCCCCCCCCCCCCCCCCCCCCCCCCCTATCGAAACGGAAGGCCGTCGTCGAGGTCCCACCGCTCGAGCTGGAGCCGGACTTCACCGCCGCCGTCAGGGACAGCGGCGCGGCGGACGAGGACAAGCTGGCACCCGAGGACATTCCGCCGACCGGCGGGTTCGCAGACGCGCAAGCGACGGCGTTCGATCGCATCGGCCAGCCCGGCACTCTGGGCTTTGCCGACATCGACGCGACGCCCTCGGCGGCGCCGGCCATCGAGGACCTGGAGGCGCGCGTCGCCGACAACCCCGACGACGCCGAGGCGCACCAGGCGCTCGGGGAGGCGCTGATCGAGGGAGGGGATCGCGCGCGCGGCATCGAAGAGCTCGACCATGCCACGATGGGCTTCGAGAGCCTCGGGGAGCTCGCCCGGGCCCACGCCCTGGTGGACGAAATCCTGCGGCTCGAGCCGAACAGCGTGCGGCACCGCCAGAAGCACGTGGAGTTCGCGTTCAAGTCCGGCGAGAAGGGGAAGCTCATCGACGCCTATCTCGAGCTTGCGGACGCACTGCTGCGCCAAGACCTGCCGGAGAAGGCCCGCGCCGTGTATCAGCGCATCACCGAACACGACCCGACGAACAAGCGGGCCAACGCCGCGCTGGCAATGTTCGCGCCGGTCGCTCCCGGGCGGGCCGAGTCCAGGCCGAAGGTGGACAAGCAGGAGGGGAGGGTCGCCCCCAAGGATGCGAAGATGAAGGTGCGTGACGACGCGAGCGGGGAAGGCGAGTTCGTCGACCTCGCCGCGATGATGCTCGAGGAGCCGCAGGCGGAGCGTGACACGCGCATGAAGGTGACGGACGAAGAGCCGTCCGGCGAGACTTCCAGGAGATGCTGGCGCGCTTCAAGCAGGGAATCGACGAGAACATCGATGAGGCCGACTTCCAGTCGCACTACGATCTCGGCGTCGCGTTCAAGGAGATGGGGCTGCTGGACGAGGCCATCGCGGAGTTCCAGAAAGCGCTGCGGGCGCCCGAGGGCAAGCTGAAGACCTCCGAGGCGCTGGGCGTGTGCTTCGTGGAGAAGAAGGCGTACGTCGTCGCGGAGTCGGTCCTGCGCCGCGCGCTCGAGCTGCCCGGGCCGGGGGACGAGGGCCGGCTCGGGATCCTCTATTGGCTCGGCCGCGCGCTGGAGGAGCAGGGGAAGAAGGTCGAGGCGCGGGCCCTGTACGGGCGCGTCTTCGCCGTGGATATCCGCTTTAGGGACGTCGGCGAGCGCGCCCGAGCGCTCGCCAGGGCCAAGTGACGTGAGCCAGCAGGTCGCGCCCGTTTCCCTGCGGGACATCCAGCGGCCCGTGGCGGAGGAGCTCGAGCGCGTGGTCGCCGAGCTGCGCCGAATCATCGCCGCCGACTTTCCCATCATCGCCGAGGTCAACGAGCACCTCCTGCGCATGAAGGGGAAGCTGTTTCGCCCGACGCTGCTGCTGCTCAGCCATCAGGCTGCCGGCGGGAGCGAGCCCCGGGCCGTCACGCTCGCGGCGGTGGTGGAGCTGATCCACCTCGCCACGCTCGTGCACGACGATTCGGTGGACCACTCGGCGCTGCGTCGCGGTATGCCCACGATCAACGCCCTGTTCTCGCATCAGGTGGCGGTGATCATGGGGGACTACCTCTACTCTCGCGCCATCATCGAGCTGGTCGGCCTTGGCGACCTCGAGCCGCTGCGCGTGTTCGCCCGGGTCACGAACGAGATGACGATCGGCGAGATGCGGCAGCTCGAGGCGCACGACACGCTGTCCTACACCGAGGCGGCGTACGACCAGCTCATCCGCGCGAAGACCGCCTCGCTGCTCTCCGGGGCCTGCGAGGTGGGGGCCCTGCGCGCCCCCGCCGCCTACCGCGAGGCCCTCGCCCGCTTCGGGATGCGGCTGGGCATGGCGTTTCAGATCACCGACGACCTGCTCGACTACACCGAGCCGGAAGCGGTCACGGGGAAGCCGTCCCGGCTCGATCTGAAGGAGCACAAGGCGACGCTGCCGCTGATCGCGGCGCTGGCCACGTTGCCGCCCCGGGAGCAGCGGCTCGTGGTCCGCCTGATGGCGACCCCGGACCCGGGGGAGGACCTGGTGGCGGAGGTCATCAGGCTGGTGGATGCGGCAGGGGGGCTCGACTACGCCCGGCGCCGCGCGCTGGACCTCGCGCAGCAGGCCGAAGCCGAGCTCGATATCCTGCCCGCTTCGCTGGCGCGCGACGCGCTGCGCGACAGCATTGCGTACGCCGTCGAGCGGCGTAGCTAAGAGCCTGTGGCGCACGGACATCGGGGCCCGCTATTTTACATCGGGTGCCTCGCCGGCGGGTTCGTGCTCGGCGGGCTGCTGCACGCGCTGCTGCGGCGCTTCCTCCCGCAGGGCGCCGCGAAGGAATTCTTCACCACGGCCGTGACGCCGACACTCGGCCCGGTGCATCTCGACTTGTTGGTGGTGTCGATCACGTTGGGTCCGATCGGGTTCGACGTTTCGCTGCTGGCCGTGGTCGGCGTGGCCATCGCGTACTTCATCGCCCGATCGATCTTCTGAATCGAGGCGTCTATGTTCGGGGATCTGTCGTTCAGTCACATCCTCATCCTCCTGCTCGTCTTGGTGCTCGTGTTCGGCGCCAAGCGAATTCCGGAGATCGGGTCGTCGATCGGGCAGGGGATCAAGGAGTTCAAACGCAGTCTGCGGGACGCGGGCGACGACCAGACGTCCGCGTCGACGCGGACCCTCCAGCCCCCGGCTGCGTCGTCGGGTTCGCCCCCGTTGGGAGGCGACCCCAAGCGCTTGAGCGACTGACGTCCTCGGGAAGTCGGCACGACGCTAGCTTCCGCTCGATGCACCGGGTCGGAAGATCTCCTTGCGCCGGTCCACGACCTTTCCCTGAGCTCGGAGCGCGCTGAGGTACTGTTGCACCCGAGCCTGCCCAGCGTTGCGCAGCATCGCCTCCCGCTGCTGGTCGCGCTGCGCCAGCCACGCCGTCGAGTCAGCCGGCTTGCGTGCGATCCCCTGCAGGATGAAGAACCCGGTCTGGCCCGCGAGCACGCCGCTCTTCTCGCCCGGGCGCAGCCCGAAGGCCGCGCCGATCACCAGCGGGTCGCGAGCCAACTCGCCCGGCGGGTTGAGGCGGGTGAAGGGACCGAGCGTTTCGACCGGCAGCCCCTTGGCCCGGCCCGCGGCGAGCAGGTCCGCTGCCTGCGCGACTTCAGAATACGCCTGGTCCGCCCGCTTCCGGGCGACGTCCTTCTTCTTATCGTAGCGCGCCGCCGCGAGCACGCGGTCGCGGACCTGGGCGAGCGGCGGGAGACCGGCCGGGAACAGCGAGTCGAGCCGGAACACGTAGTACGCAGCGGCGGCCTCGATCACGGGGCTCGTCTCGCCGGCGCGGGCCTCAAAGGCCCACACGCTCACGTCCGGGATCACGTATCGGCCGAGCCGGAGCCGGTCCCCTTCCACTAGTTTCGGCGCCCGCACCAGCGGGAGGCTGAGCACGTGCGCCGCGCTGTCGAGCCGGCCGCCGTCGGTCTGCTCCGCGGCGAGCTTGTCAAGGGTGTCCGCGCGCGCCTCGACGAGCTCGAGGTGCTTGCCCTGGGGAACGATCGCGATCAGGATGTGCCGGACGTGCATGGAGTCGCCCCGCGCGGCCTCCACGCGGATCAGGTGATAGCCGAAGCTCGACAGCACGGGCTGTGAGAGCTCACCCTGATGAAGCCGCCGCATCGCGGCGAGGAACTCCGGGTCGAACGCCGGCTCGTTCCGCTTGACCCAGCCGAGGTCGCCCCCACGCGCGCCACTCGCCGAGTCGGCGGACTCGCGCTTCGCCGCGTCCTCGAACTTCACCTTGGCGCCCGCGATCTGGGTACGCAGCTCTCTCGCCTTGGCAAGCGCCGCTGCGCTGTCCGCGGCGTCCGGCACGCGCGGCACCGCGACGAAGCTCAACCAGGCGATCGATGGCCGCTTGTAGGCGTCCTTGTGCGCAGCGTAGTGGCGCTCGAGCTCCGCGTTCGTGACGGGGGCAAGGGAGTCGGGCATCCGGTCCGCCATCACGGCCAGCACGGCGACCGTCACCGACTCGTGCTGGTCGCGCCAGATACGCCAGAGCTTGCCGTCCGACACGTACACATCGGCCGTGAGATATTCCTCCAGCTTCCGCTGGGGGATGTACTCCCGGTACAGCGCCTCGACCTGCGCGCGAAACTCCTCGGGCGCGCTGGACAGGTAGCGCTGCCACTTGGTGATGTCGAACTGGCCGTTCGTCTGGAACGTCGCGTCTTCCGCGACCTGTCGCAGAATCTGCGGGGGTGGAGAGCTGCGCGCGGCCTGGCGTAATTCGTCGTCCGAAACCCGGATGCCGAGGCGGCGGTACTCGCGCTGTAGCAAAATCCCCTGGATCAGCTGGTCAGTGACCTGGTTCTGGACTCGCTGCTCCTCCTCTCGCGACAACCGGCCCGCCCCCTGACGCCGCTGCTCCTCCAGGGCGCTCTGGAACACGGCCTGGAACTGCTGCAGGCGCACATCCTGTCCGTCCACCTTCAGCACGACATCTCTGGCGCCGCCCAGGATCTCGGTAACCTGGCCCACCACGAGCCAGACGATGAAGGCGACCGCCAGTACGTAGAAGATGTATTTCGCGCTCGCGCGCATGCTGCGCATCATGGAGAAAGGCACTCCCGCGGGGTTGAAGGGCCATAAGTCTAAGAGCCACAACGCGGAAACTCAAGCGGCGGGGGGTAGATTCCGATTGACAGCGGCGCTGGCGGAACACTATCTTCGACCAATTCCGCCAACGACTTACAGCGTGGCGCATCCCAGCGAGATCAAGAAGCTCGAGCAGCGCTATCGGGAGAACCCGAAGGGGCGAAATTTCGCCCCCCTGGCCGACGCCTACCGTAAAGCCGGACTTCTAGACCACGCCATCGAGCTGTGCCAGAGCG
>QHVD01000192.1 GCA_003222235.1 Gemmatimonadota bacterium
GGTGCCGATCCACACTACGGCGTATTGTTGAGCTGGCACGACAAGGGCTCGGCTCCGGATTCCGTCGATGCGGTGCGGCCGGTGGCGCGCTGGCTCGCCCGGTTCGATGCCCAGCTGATGGCGCTCAACTCCGAGTATCACGACAAGCGCAGCTCGGGCCGCCTCGGGAGCGTGATCGGGCTCATCGTGGGCCAGGAGGGGTTTGACGCCTACCGCCGCTCGTTCGCTCCTGCCGGCGTCAGCGATGACCAGGTCAAGGTGGGCGTGCTCAGTCGCAAGCTCGATCTAGACGCCGCACTCCCCGTCCGCCAGGCGATCCATGCGTGTAACGGGCTGTGAGATCCTGCGGCTGCGACTGCCGTTCCGGTCTGCCTTTCGGCATGCCGCGGCCGAGCGGAGCGCTTCCGATATGATCCTGGTGGTGCTGGAAGACGACGGCGGTCGTCGTGGCTTCGGGGAGATCCTGGCGCGGAGCTACGTCACCGGAGAAACCAACGAGGAGATCTTCGCGGTAGGGGCGCCCGAGTTGGGTGCACTAGTGGTTGGGCAGCGCTTCGAGCGCCAGGCGGCACTGCTCGCGTTCCTCCGCGCCGAGCTGGAGGGAGAGCGGTGGCAGCCGGCCCTGTTCGGTGGGTTTGAGGCGGCGTTGATCAACTTGTTCGAGCAGAGCGTGTCGTGGGACTTGACCGAGATCCTAGGGACCCGCCGCAAGACTACTCCGGGGAACTGCTTCACGATCGGACTGGAGCCGTCCGAGGACCGATACCGCCAGCGCGCGCGCGAGGCGCGGCTCGCTGGAGCGACCGTCGTCAAAGTCAAAGTCGGTGGGGAGGGCGACGCGCGTCGGCTGGGTGTGCTCAACGAGTGTTGGAAGGGTGCCATGCCGCTGCGGCTCGATGCGAATGGCGGGTTGACGGTAGAGCAGGCCGGGGCGCTGCTGGACGCCTGCTCGGCGCTGCCGATCGAATCGCTCGAGCAGCCTCTTGCCGCCACAGATCCCGATCTCCCCGCCAAGTTGCGACACCTGTATGGGCGGACTACGGTGCCGCTGGTCGCAGACGAGTCGGTGTGCCGTCTGTCCGATGCCCGGCGCTGGGCCGGCACCGGGGCGTACCAGTTCTTCAACATCAGGGTGGGGAAGTGCGGTGGGTTGCTGGCGTGCTCGATGATCATGGGTGTTGCGCGGAGCAGCGGGATCCGGCTCGTCGGAGGTAGCATGGTCGGCGAATCGGCCGTGCTGCGCCACGCATCGGAGCTGCTGCTGCTGCACAGTGACGACCTGCCTTACGTGGAGGGGCTGCGGCAAAACCGGTCGCTCCTCGCTTTCGAACCCGTGGAAGTGGTGGTGCACGGGGAAACAACTGTATTCCGCTTGCGTGAGGAGGCGTGGGAACAATGCTTCGTCGGGTGCCGGCGGATCGATTCGGCCTTTGTGCCGTCCTTTGAATCGGGGAGACACGCATGACCACGCAGCAACGCATCTTTGAGTACATCCGAACCAAGCTGAATCCCAGCTCGCAGCTGCAGTTCGATCCCACCCAGAACCTCATGGGCGACGGGATCCTCGACAGCTTGGCGATGATGGACTTGATCGTGTGGCTGGAGCAGACGTTCAGCATCACCGTCGATACCGACGACCTCGTGCCGGAGAACTTCGCCACGCTGGATGCGATGACGAACTACCTGGCAAAGGCTTGCTCGGTCGCCTGAGCCGATGCTGTTGCAAGAACGGCTGCACGACATCGCAGGGCGGTTCCCGGACAAGCTGGCGCTCGGGTTCGCGCACGAGAGCCTCACCTTTGCCGAGCTGGACCAGCGAAGCCGAGCCCTGGCGGCACGGTGGCGTGATTGGGGCGTCCGGCCGGGAGACCGCGTGGGTCTGTTGGCCGAGCCCTGCGCCGCGGTCGTCGTGGCGTTCTGGGCGGCGCTGTACGCTGATGCGATCGCGGTCCATCTCAACGAGCACCTCGCTCCGGAAGCATTGGGCGACATTCTGGACGACTGTGAGCCCGTCATCGTCGTGGCGTCGCGACGCTACGCGACTCAGAAGCTGGCACAGCGAGGACCGGGCACGCCCGGGGGGCGAATCCTCGTCGTCGAGGATGAACCTGAAATGTTTGCTCGATCCGAGGGCCAGGCGAGCGCCGCAGCGACGGCCGCGGAGACGGACATCGCGGCCATCGTTTACACGTCGGGGAGCACCGGAACACCCAAAGGCGTGTGCCTCTCCCACCGCAACTTGAACACCACGGTGCAGGCCGTTGAGACACACATGCCGATCACCTCTGAGGACTCGTATCTTATGGTGGTCCCGCTCCACTATGTGCACGGGCTCCTGCAGCTCCTGGTGCACACACTGTGCGGGGGGTCTATTCATTTTGCACCGGACTTCGTCTTCCCGAACGTAGTGGTCGACCAGCTCGTCCGGACGCGCGTCACGGGCTTCTCGGGCGTGCCGTACCACTTCGTCGCGCTGATGGACCGGAGTCGTTTTTTGGAGACGGACTTGCCCGACCTGCGATGGATCGCCGTCACTGGCGGGCGGCTGCCGGCGGAGCGGATCGCTCAGATCCGGCAGGCGAAGCCCGGGCTGCAGCTTCACGTGTGGTACGGACAGACAGAGTGCGCCCCCCGGGTGACCGCACTCGATCCCCGACGCGTCGATCGAAAGCCCGATTCGGCAGGCGCGCCCGTGCCGGGGGTAAAGGTACTGATCGTTGACGAAACCGGGCGGGAGGTCCCCCGGGGGCAGGTGGGTGAAGTGGTCGTGTGCGGCGAGAACGTGATGGTTGGATACTGGCGACAACCGGAAGCCACGGCGCGGGTGATAGACTCTCTCGGCCGACTGCACACCGGGGATTGGGGCTGGCTCGATGAAGAAGGGGACTTGTTCCTGACGGGGCGTCGCGACGCGATGATCAAGTCCGCCGGTGAGCGTATCTTCGCCGAGGAGATCGAGGCCGTGCTGTTGCAATGCGAAGGGGTGCTCGACGCCGTCGTCCTCGGCGTGCCCGACGACCTGGCGGGAGAGCGCATCGAGGCACACGTCCGAGTGGTCCCTCCGTTGCCGCACGAGGAGGAAGCCATACAGCACCTCGCCGACCGGATCCGCCGGCACTGCCTCGGCAAGGTGCCGTTCGCCCGTGCGCCCAAGGCCTACCACATTTGGGCCGACTTTCCCCGTAAGCCGAACGGCAAGGTCGACCGGCCGCGGATGCTGGCGGGCCGCTGATGCCGGACGCAGACCTCCGCGCCTTTCTGCAGTTCGTCCGCGAGCAGTGCCCTCAGGAATACGTTCGGCTGGAGCGGGAAGTCTCCCCCCGATGGGAGCTCGCGGCGATCGTCGCGAAACTGGAGGGCGCACTGCGGGCGCCGCTGATCGAGTGCGCGCGCGTCACAGGCACAGACCTCCCCGTGCTCACCAACGTCTGCGCGTCACTGTCCCGGATCGCGCGATCGATGGGGCGCACGGAGCGGGAGCTCGAAGAGATGCTCGCCGGCGCCTACGACCGACCGATCCCTCCCCGGCTCTGGTCCGGCGCTGCCACCGCTCCCGTGCGGCAGCAGGTGGTGCAGGGCGACGCAGTGGACCTGAGCCGCCTGCCGCAAATGCGGTACACGGAGGTGGAGACGGCTGCGTACCTGACCGCCGCGGCCGTCGTCGCTCGCGACCCGGACAGCGACGTGCTGAACGTCAGCTATCACCGGCTGATGATCAGCGGCCGCAACACCACCGGCATCTTCATGGCGCCCGGGGGTCATTTGGATGCGATTCACCGCAAGCACGCTGCCCTCGGCACGGACACGCCCGTGGCGGCCTTCATCGGAGCGCACCCGCTTTGGTCACTCGGCAGCCTCGCGGCAGGAGGACTGGAGCTCGACGAATTCGGCATCATCGGCGCGCTGCTCGGCGCCCCTCTCGAGGTCGTACCGGGGATCGTCGATGCCCGGCTGCGGGTGCCGGCGCGAGCGGAGATCGCGTTAGAGGGGCGCATTTGCCACGATCGCTCGGTCGACGAAGGGCCGTTCGGAGAGTACGCCGGATACGCCATGCCGCGGGCGGAACAGCCAGTGTTCGAGGTGGCGGTGATGAGCCAGCGCGACCGTCCTCTGTTTCAGGACATCGTGGCAGGCCGGATGGAGCACCTGACGATGACCGGAGTCGCGCTGCGGGCGCACCTGGAGCGCTCGCTGCGGCGCGCCTACCCCGACGCGATCCTCGAGCTCTACCTCCCGGCACCGATGACCCTGTTCGTGAAGCTCGACAAGTCCCAGCTCGGCGGGCGAGAGGTTCGCGAGCTGATGCGCGCAGTGCTCACCGCACAGCTCTACTTGAAACGAATCGTCTGTTTCGATCCGGACGTGGAGTTGCGTAGCCTACAGCGCACCGACCTGGTGGTGGTTCCCGACCAGCCGGGGACCGGTCTCGATCCGTCAGAGCTTGACGGGAAGACGACCAAGTGGGGTCTCGACGCCACGGCGAAGCCCGATCTCGATCACTACGCTCCGCGGAATCGGGTGCCGCAGCAGGTGCTCGATCGCATCGACCTGCGCGAAATTCTCCAGCGCTAGAGCGCTGCTGCCCCGTGCGTCCTCATACGGTCGACCGGCCGCCGTCGACTGTGAGCACCTGCCCCGTGATGGACCGTGCCTCTTCTGAGGCCAAGTAGGCGACCGCCCCGGCCACATCGCTCACTTCGACGAACCGCCCGGTGGGGACTTCGGCCAAGAGGTCCGCTTCGTGCTGCTCACGCGGCACGTTCTTCAGCTCGGCGCGACGACCTTGAGTCTGGTCGAAGAGCTGCGTGCGCACGTACCCCGGCGCGACCGCGTTCACAGTGATGCCGGCGTGGGCGAGCTCGAGAGCCAGCGAGCGAACCAGGGCGTGTACGCCGCCTTTGGACGCGGCGTAGATCGTCGCGAAGGGTGCACCCACGTCCGCCGAGATGGAGCCGATGTGGATGATACGACCCCAGCGCGCCGCCATCATGGGCCGGAGCACCGCGCGGGACACGATCCAGGCCCCGAGCAGGTTGGTCTCGAGGACGGCGCGCGCCTGCTCGGGGTCGGCGAGCACGAGGGGGGCGATGTAGCTCGTGCCCGCGCTGTTGGCAAGGATGTCGAGTCGGCCGTGTGCCGTAACGATCTCCCTTACGAGTCGTTCGGCCGCCGCGGGATCCGTGACGTCCAGCGTGCGGCCCTGGGCCGACCCGCCGGCGCGGCAGATCGCTTGTGCGGTCGCCTCGACCTCCGCCTGGGACCGCGCCGCGACGATCACGGTGTGCCCGTCGGC
>QHVD01000123.1:0-4502 GCA_003222235.1 Gemmatimonadota bacterium
CTATCAACTCGGCGATGAGTTCTGCGGGAGTTTGGCGGTTCCGTTCGGCGTGGATGAAGACCGTCGAGTCGATCAGGAGTCCCAGGATGGCCGCTCCTCGACCGGCTCACCCGCCAGGACCTCGAGCAGGTCCTCGCCAAACCGATCGTCCAGCACCGCCGACGACCGTCCGCGAAGGTAGGCCAAGCACTCGGAGGCACGACGGCCGACGACCAAGGGCGGCGCCATGACGCACACGTCACGGCCCCGCCGGTGGATCAGAAACCGTCGGCCGGCCTCGACGTCATCCAGGAGCTTCGAAAAGGAGCGGCTAGCCTCCGTGGCGGAGACCCGCTTGGGACGGCGTCGCTTATCTGATTTTCGCGCCATAAATCTGATTATAGGCCAGCGGCGCCTGCAGGTCAATGGCGCGATGGTGCTTGGGCCCGGGAGCACCTCCAACTCGCTCGACGGTGACGCAGATCAGGCGGCGTCGGGGGCCGCTTCCTCCCGGAAGTGCCCGAATGCCAGCGCCAGCGTGGGCAGCACGAAGAGGCTCAGCGCGGTGGACGTGACGAGTCCCCCCAGGATCACGAGGGCGAGGGGACCCTCGATCTCGCGCCCGGGATCGCCGCTCCCCAGAGCGAGCGGGAGGAGACCGAGCCCAGTCACCAGCGCCGTCATGAGGATGGGTCCGAGGCGCTCTGCCGCGCCCCGGATTGCCGTCGCCCCTCCCCACGTCGCCCCCTCGTGGCGCACCAGGTGATCGTAGTGTGAGATGAGCATGATCGCATTCCGCGTCGTGATCCCGAACAGCGTCACGAAGCCGACGAGTGACCCGAGCGACAGCGACGCCCCCGTGAGCGCGACAGCGAACACGCCCCCTACGAGGGCGAAGGGGAGATTGACGAGGATCAAGAGGACCCGGCGCGTCTCACCAAACGACAGCCACAGCAGTAGCACGATGCCGACCAGAGCGAAGAAGCTCCGGGCCAGCAGCTCGCGCTGCGCGGTGCGCTGAGCGCGGGCGGTGCCGCCGATCTCCGCGTACACGCCCCGTGGCAAGAGTGTCGTGGCGCGGAGGCGCTGCTCGAGGTCTTGTGTGAAGGAGGCGACGTCCCGGCCTCGGACGTCGGTGGTGACGATCTGCACCCGTCGTGACCCCTCGTGGGCGACGGCGTAGCGACCGGACCGGCGCGCGATGTCCGCCACCTGCGCGAGGGTCACCAGGCGGCCACCGGTCCCGATCAGGGGAATGTCCCCTAAGTCTTCCGGACGCGTGAGATCCCGCGGGTCCAGGCGCACGACCACGTCGGTCGACCGGTTCCCCTCGAAGACCTGCGCCACGGTGGCGCCGCCCGTGCCTGCGGCCACGGTTTGCAGCGCGTCACCCGCAGGGACCCCTGCGGCGACGAGCGCCTGCGGCCGCAGCCGCACGAGCACCTCGGGCGACACGGGCGGCGTGCCGAAGGTGACGTCCGCCGCGCCGCGCATGCCGCGCACCGCGCTGGCAACACTCCGGGCGGCGAGGTCAAGGCTGTCGAGGCTCTGGCCGAAGAGCTTGACCACGACCGGCGCCGTGCTGCCGCTCAATACTTCTTGGATGCGCTCCGTCAGAAACGGCATGAGGGCGAAGGACACACCGGGAATCCGTGCGAGCCGGGCGCGGAGGTCGTCCGCCGCCGTTGCCGCCGCCCGGCCGCGGAGCGGGACGAGATCCACCTCGAGCTCGCTGTAATAGGGGCCGAACGTATCCTCTCCGAGTTCCGCACGTCCGACGCGCTGCGCCACCGACCGCACGCGCGGATCCGCCCGCAACGTGTGGGTGACGGCTTCCCCGATCCGGAGCGACTCGTCAATGGACGTCCCAGGAAGCGCGGCCATGTGCAGGCGGAAGTGGCCTTCGTTGAACTCCGGCAAGAACGTAGTCTTGAGGAATGGGATCGCGGCGAGCGCAAGCAGCACGAGCACGGCGGTAGTCCCCATCACCGTTCTCGGGCGAGCCTCGAGGGCGCCGAGCAGCCGGGTGAACCCGCGCTTCAAGCGCGCGAGGAGTGCCGGTTCTTCCACGCGCTGGCGCCGGCCGAGCACCGTGAGCGTCAGCGCCGGCGTCACGGTCAGGGCCACTGCGAGGGAGGCCATGATCGCGAGGATGTATGCGAACGCAAGAGGGCGAAACAGTGCGCCCTGCACACCGGTGAAGCCGAACACCGGGGTGAACACGAGCCCGACGATGAACGAAGCGTAGACAACGCTCGACCGGACCTCGAGCGAGGCATCGATCGCGACCTCGGGCATCGGCCCGGGGGTCGCGCGGCTACGGTTCTCCCGCAGCCGTCGCGCAATGTTCTCCACATCGATGATGGCGTCGTCGACGACCACGCCGATCGCGATGGCAAGCCCTCCGAGGGTCAGCGTATTGACGGAATAGCCCAAACCGTCGAGCACGATGATCGCGGCCAGGAGCGAGAGCGGAATGGCGGTCAGGGAGACCGCCGCCGTGCCGAGGTCGGCCAGGAACAGCACCAGCACCGCGGTCACCAAGATCACACCGAGTAGCAGGGAATGGCTGATGTTTTGCAGCGCGACGTCGATGAAGTTGGCGGGCCGGAACAGCGCGGGGTGCAGGGTGAAGCCTTCCGCGGCGATGAGCGGCCGGAGCTCGTCGAGGGCAGCTTCAACCGCGCCGGCGACCTGCCTGATGTTGGCACCGAGCTGCGCGTCGATCATCGTGACCACCCCCTCGACGCCCTCGATCGCCCCTGCCCCGATGCGAGGCTCCGCCCCTTCGACCACGCGGCCGAGGTCTCCAAGATGGATCACCGCTCCGTTGTGTTCCCGCACCACGCTCAGCGCCAGCAGCGCCGGGGTCAGGGCCTGGCCTTCGGTGCGCACGAGGATTCGCTGGTTGGAATTGTCGAGCACCCCGGCCCCCCGCACGCCGGTGGCACGAGCGGCGGCGGCCATGACGTCCGGGATTCCGAGCCCGTAGCCGCGCAGCCGGGCAGGATCGAGCTCGATCTGGAGCTGCCGCACCTCCCCTCCCCAAATGGGCGCGCGCGCGACGCCGGGGACCGCCAGGAGGCGCGGCTTGAGGGTCCAGTCGGCAAGAGTGCGCTCATCGCGGAGGCTCCGCGTCTTCGAGGTGAGACCGATCACGAGGACGGTGCCCGTTGAAGCCGTCAGGGGGGTAAGAATTGGCGCCTTGACCGTTTCTGGGAGGCGACGCGCGACCTCACCGAGGCGCTCCGCGACGACCTGGCGCGCACGGTAAAGGTCCGTCCCCTCCGCGAAGATCACGGTGATGACCGACAACCCTTGGATCGACTGTGAGCGGACGGTCGCGATGCCCGTGACCCCGTTGATCGCGTCCTCGATCGGCTTCGTCACGAGTACCTCGACCTGTTCCGGCGTTAACCCCGGCGCCTCCGTCTCGATCGTGACGAGCGGCGGCGCGAACTCCGGAAACACGTCGTATTTCGTTCGCGCCAGGACGACGAGCCCGTAGAGGAACAGCGCAGCCGCGAGGACGAGGACGACGCCCCGGTAGCGGACCGAAAACCGAACGATGGCGTTCAGCATAGTGTTGTGATGCTAGTGCTCGTCTGATTCCTCGCCGACTGTCGCGCGGGCACGGAATTCTTCCGACAGTAGTTGCTGGGCGCCCCGCACGACGATGGCGTCACCCGGAGAGAGCCCGGAGTGGACGAGATACCCACCACCCACGGGGTCATCGGTGCTGACGAGCTCACGGACGTACCGCCGCTGCCCTCGCGCGACGTACACCCACGCCAACCCCTCCCACTGGACGACCGCGTCCGTGGGGACGAGGAGACCCTGGCCCGATGCACGGGGGTCCGCGAATCGTGCTTCGATGAGCGTGCCCGGGCGGGCGCTCGGCCATGCCCGCTCAACGCGGTAAAGGAAGACGGGCGTCCGCGAGAGCGGGTCCACCTCGGGCGCCGGCCCGAGGAGGCGGGCTCGCACGCGGGGCCCGGCCGCACTCAGCGGCTCGACCAACAGGGATGCGGGCGGGGACGGGGGTGCGTCCGGACGCCACACCACCCGAACGAGCGGCTCCGTGAAATCCGTAATCTCAAGCAGCAGCTCACCGGGCTGTACGATCTCGCCGGGCAGCGCTCCCACGCGGGTCACCGTCCCCGCCTTGGGAGCCACGAGCGGCTTGGCGTCGGACACCTGGCCCAGCACGCGGCCCTCCGACACGTGCTCGCCATAGACCGGCCAGGGCGCACCCTCGACGGCGGCGAGCCGGCCGGCCAGCGGAGCCCGGATCGTGACCATTCGACCCGAATCGGGAGTAACCTCGCCCGTCAGCCGGATCTCCCGGCCGCGGGCCGCGCGCTGCACTGGCATCGTGACGACGCCCGCGCGCGCTGCGGCCACCGAGTCCAGCACGACACTTGCTTCCAGGGTGCCGACCTGGCTCTGATGGGTCGCCTGGGCCGCCGCCTGGCCCTGACCGTCTTCATCCGCCTCCTTGCGGGTGGCGCAGGCGGCCAGAA
>QHVD01000123.1:4525-7184 GCA_003222235.1 Gemmatimonadota bacterium
CGGTATCGCTGGTCGAGCAGGTTGGGGGAGGTCGGGCCAGTGGGGCGCAGAGGCGCCAAGCCAGGCGGCCACGGCGCGCTCGAGTCCCAGTTGCGCCGCGGCGAGTCGTCGCCTGGCCATGTCACGCGTGTGCTGTGCGCGGACGAGGCCCAACTGGGCGAACGCCACCTCCGTTTCCCCCGTCTCGCCGCGCTGGTAGGCCGCCTGGGCGAGCGCGAGCCGGCGGGCGCCACCGCGGAACAACGTGTCAGCTTGGGCCTCCTCAACACGGGCCCCCTGGCACTCCGCGGCCCCCGATGCCACCTCTCGCAGGGCGTTCTGTTGGACCTCCGCGAACCGAACCGCCGCTCCCTCGCGACGCGCCTCGGCTTCGGCGATGGGCCCGCGATTCCGGTTGAGCACGATCTTCGACAGTCCGAGACCGAGCGACCAGCGCCCGATTCCTTGCTCCCAGCCGATGCCCGGCCCGAGCGAGAGGTCAGGGTACTGCTCAGCCACCGCGACGCGGAGCTCGCCCTCAGCCTCGGCGTACGCGGCGAGCTCCGTCCCCACGTCTGCGCGCGTCAGCAGCGCTCGACGTTCCAGCGCGGGCACGGCCACCGAGTCGAGGATCGCGCAATGCGACGCGGTCTCGAAACCGATCGAGAGCGAATCCACTTCGGCGACCGGAAGTCCCACGGCGCGCGCTAGTTCTGCTCGCGCAGCCGTCCGCTCGCGCTGCGCGCTGAGCACGCTGACCGTCGCTGCCTGGAGATCCCCCTCGGCCCGCGCAACCTCAGTTAGCGAGGCTGCACCTTGCGCATATCGGGCGCGGAGCAGCGCAAGCACTCGGTCCAGCGTGGCCTGCTCCGCCTCAGCGCTCTTGAGGTCTCCGTCGGCGCTCACAGCCGCCATGGCCGCACGTGCAGCGTCTTCCGCCACTTGCCATGCCGTGGTCTCCAGCCGCAAGCGCGCCGCCAGCGTGCCCGCGCGCGCGCGCGCGAGTCGTGCGCCGCGCTTACCCCCGGTCTCCAGGGTCATGGCAGTTCCGAGGGAGACCGACCACGATGTTGTCTTGCCTTCATCCGGCCGGGCGGCATGGTTGACGGTCCCGTCGGCAGACAGCGGCGGCCGCGCTCCCGCTGTTATCTCTGCTGCGGCGGCTTCATGCCAGCTCGCACGAGCGAAATCAAGCTCCGGGTGGAAGTAGAGAGCGACGAGGGATAGGTGCCGCGGGTGCCACTCGCTGTCCTCCGGCACTTCGATCGCAGCGCTCGTCATGAACTGACGCAGCGCGCCGTCGCTGAGCTGGCGCGCGCGGTAGCCTGCCGCGAGACCGGGCGGGTCGAGCGGCGCAGGGCGATACCTCACGCAGCTCACCAGGCCGGTCGAGGCGACGAGGACGACGAGATGCAGGTTTCTCACTGAGGGAGTGAAGCTTAGCGAGCAAAGATGAAACTACGATTAACGCACTTGGCCGGGGAACTCGACGAAGAACCGCGCGCCGCGCGGTTGCACAGGCTCGACCGTGATCATCCCGCCGCAGCATTCAACCATCCAGCGAGCCACGGCCAACCCCAACCCGCTGCCGGGCGCTCCCATCCGGCGGGCCGCCGAGCCGCGTGCGAAGGGCGTGAACAATGCCTCCAGGTCCCCGGACTCGAGCCCAGGCCCATCGTCTTCCACGACGAGCCTACCCCGCCCATCGTCCGGCACGACGCTGATGGTCACCGTCCCGCCTTCCGGCGTGTACTGCAGGGCGTTCTCGAGGAGAATCTGCGCCACCTGGTCGACCACGTGCGTGTTGGCCCGCACCGGCGTCTCTTGCAGATCGGTGCATACGATTCGGATCCGGCGGCGCTCCGCCAGACGACCCAGGCGAGCGACGGTACCGCTTACCACGTCGTCCAAGAAAATGGGCTCGAGAGCGAAGGAGTCGGTTCCCGCATCCCGGTGCGCGAGCGACAGGAGGTACTCGACCGTGCGGCCGAGGTGGCTCGTCATCGCCTCGATGTCGACGAGCGCATCCCGTGTCCCGCCCGGCATCTCCTCGCGCTGCGCCTCCGCGACTTCACCCTGCAAGATGGCCATCGGCGTTCGGAGGGCGTGCGCGGCGTTCGCAAGGAACTGCCGCTCGCGCCCAAGGGTGGCCGCGAGCCGATCGAACAGGTCGTTGATCATGCGCGCGAGCGTTGCGACCTCGCCGGCGGTCGCGCGAACCGGGAGGCGCTCGCCCAGGTTCTCGCTGCCGATCCGCCGCACCTGCTCCGCCATGCGCCGGACGGGCGCTACCGCCTGGCCACTCAACCAATGGCCACCGAGCGCGGTCAGCGCGATGCCGATCAACAGGCCAATGGCAAGCGTCGTCCGCAAGCGAGTACGCGTCGCGATCAGCTCGCGCTCGGAGGCCCCGACGATGACGGTCAAGGGTGCCGCCCCACTATCGGTCGTCACGCACCGGATCAACAGCCGATAGGGAACTCCGCTGAGGCGCTGCCGCGTGATGGGGTGGTCTCGGCACGGCTGGCGGGCTCCGACCTGGGCCAGGACCGTATCGTTCGCGGTGAACGGCAGCGCAGACCCGTCCGCGCTCCGGCCGAAGATGGCGACGTCCACCTCCACGAATTGCAGGTGCTGCAGGAGCTTGACGGCGGTGGTTGGCAGCCCCTCGTCGTGGATC
>QHVD01000124.1 GCA_003222235.1 Gemmatimonadota bacterium
CCGCACCGCCGAGCAGCAGCGCGGCTGCGACGCCGATCAAATGGCGCCCCGGCTTCATCGTGTTCATCGGCTGATCTCCTCCCCGTGTTGAAGGTTCCTCCAACCTTCCCTGCGGTTCCGCGGTCACTCCTCTTGGTCAAGCAGCGGTGGATGGCCGATCGGGTGACGCTCCTGCACCTGGGCCGCGAGCGCGAGCACCGCTTCTTCGCCCCACGGCCTGCCGACGATCTGCAGCCCGACCGGCAGCCCGCTCCGGTCCAGCCCGCACGGCACCGACGCGACCGGCAATCCCGTCAGACTGAGCACGAACGTGGGCGCGATCCAGTCCACGTAGGTCTCCATGGGCTTCCCGGCGATGGCATCGGGGTAATTCTGCTCGACTGGGAACGGCCGCACGGCCATGCAGGGCGTCAGCAAGTGGTCGAACTCCTCGAACAGCTCGCGGCAGCGGTGCCAGAGGCGCCCGCGCACCTCCTCGGCGGCGGCGAGGTCGCGCGTCGTGGTCCCGAGCCCCGAGCGGATGTTGCCCGCCACGTTCGCGCCGAAGCGATCCAGCTGGTCTAGCCGCCGGTACATCCATGACACGAACCAGAGACCGCGGAGCGCAAGGAATGCGGGACGCGCGAACGACAAGTCGAGGCGGATGACCTCGACCGTTGCCCCGGCGCGCTCGAGCCCGCCCGCCGCCTCGTGGCACACGCGCTCGACGTCCGGGTCGATCCCGATCCCGGCGATGTCCGGGCAGTAGGCGAGCCGCAATCCCTTCGCGGGGCCCGCCCGCACGGCGGCCACCCAGTCGCGGCCCGCGACCGGTTGGCCGAACGGCGCCAGGGGGCTCGGGCCGCTCACCGCCCCGAGCATCAGCGCCGCGTCCTCGACGGTGCGGGCCACGGGCCCAGTGACCTGTAGGGTGTCCCATACCCAGTCGCTCGGGTAGGTCGGGACCAGTCCGACGGACGGCCTGAGCCCCACGGCGCCGCAGAACGAGGCGGGAATGCGGAGCGACCCGCCCAGGTCGGTGCCCTCGGCGAGCGCGATCATCCCCGTCACGAGCGCCGCCGCCCCGCCGCCCGTCGAGCCGCCCGCGCTCTTCGTCGGGTCCCACGGATTCCGCGTCCGCCCGAACACCTCGTTGAACGTGTTGCCGCCCGCCGCGAACTCGGGGCAGTTGGTCTTGCCGAGGATCACCGCCCCCGCCGCGCGCAACCGGCGCACCACGAGCGCGTCCTCCGCGGGGACGTGGTCCTTGTAGAGCGGCGAGCCGAACGTGGTGCGAAGTCCCGCGACCGGCGTCACGTCTTTGATGCCGACGGGGAGCCCGCAGAGGGGGCCCGGCTCCTCACCGCGCGCGAGCCGCCGCTCGAGCTCGCGCGCGTCGTCCAGCGCACGCTCGTTGAGCGTCACGACCGCGTTGATCGCACCGTTGTAGCGCTCGAACCGCGCGAGGCACGCCTCGACTACCTCGACCGGCGAGACCTCGCGGCAGGCGACGAGCCGGGCCAGCTCGGTAGCGGAGAAGTCTGGAAGGTCCGACACTTCGTTCATCCCCACTCCCCCACGAACCCCACGACCCGCGCGAACGCCGCCTCGCCCCCCTTGAACTTCCATGGGAAGCAGCCAAGGTTGAGTCGCTTGTTCTGGAGCTCAGGGGCGTCGATGTCGCCCCCCAGGTTCTCGATGTGGATGCATTCCCGCGGGAACAGCGCGTTGTGGGTGAGCTGGTACGCCGAGTCCGGGAACATCCGATCCACCCCCTCCTTCCCGCCGAATATCTTCTCGGCCTTCGCCCGGACCCGCTCGCACTGGCCGTGCGCTCCTCTGCCGAGAAACCGGCCGATGGGGAGGTTCATCGGGTGGTCGGTGGAGACGCAATCCACACCCCAGACGTGAATCTGTTTCTCGAGCAGCCACGGCACCATGTCGGGATGCGCGCCGGGGTGATAGTGGTAGTAGCGCTCCTCGTCCGGCTGCGCGCCGAAGTCCGCGTACCTGTGCCACCCGGTGTGGAGGAGGAGGATGTCACCCCTCTTCACCTCCACGCGTTGCTCGATCATTTGGGGGGTGTACACGGCGAGCTCGTCCATCTCGTCCCGCAGGTTCACGATCACCCCAGGGCCGCACAGCCATTCGAGCGGCAGCTCGTCGATCGTCTTGCCGGCGGTGACGAAATGGCGCGGCGCGTCGAGGTGGGTGCCCATGTGGTTCGAGGTCATGATGTACTGCGCGTTCACGCCGTGCTCCGCCTTACGCTTGATGTACTTCACCTCGAACGGCGGATAGTATGGCCAGAAGGAGCTGCGCTCGTTCAGGGGCTGGGAGAGGTCGTAGAGCTTCATCGCGGGGAAACCTCTAATGAGTGAGAATGCGGAATGCGGAATTCGGAATGCGGAATTGAAAGGGACGGTTCGATCCCGGAGGCAGGCTCCGCGTCTCGACGCGCGCGCGGTCCATTCCGCATTCCGCACTCCGCATTCCGCATTTGGTCATCGGCGCACCTCACGCCGGCCGCCTCACGGGTCTCATCAGGCGCCAATACAGCACGAATGAGACCCCCGCGGCCGAAAACCACGCGCCGTCGAACAGAAACCGGAGCCGCGGGTGGAGTGTCCCGGCGAGGGCGACGAGGATGCCCGCGACCAGAGCCACCACAGCCCGCCGGTTCACGCCGTCGGTGTAGGCATAGGCCCCGTCCTCCGTGTAGAGGTCGCGGAGCGACAGCGCGCCCCGTCGGATGACGACGTAGTCGCAGACGATCACCCCGCCCACGGCGCCGAGCAGCCCCGAATACGTGATCAGCCAGGTCTGGTACATGTCGAGCAGCTTCCAGGGCACGATGAGGATCCCGATCGCTCCGGCGACGAGCCCGCCCAGCTTGAAGCTGACGCGCCGGGGGGACAGGTTGGCGAAGCTATTCGCGGGGGCCACGATGTTGGCTGCGATGTTCGTCGTGAGCGTCGCGATCGCGATCGCGAGCATGGCCACGAGCCCGAGCAGTGGGCTCCGGGATTCGGCGGTGAGCCGCGCGAGCAGGTCCACGGGGTTCCAGATCGCCCGGCCGTAGAGGATGAGCGTGGCGCTCGTGACGGCCACGCCGATGAAGGCGAACAGCGGCATGGTGGTGAGCAGCCCGAGCGCCTGACCCAGGGCCTGGTCGCGCTGGCTCCGCGCGTAACGCGTGAAGTCGGGGATGTTGAGCGACAGGGTTGCCCAGTACCCCACCATCGCCGTCACCCAGGGGACGAACAGCGCGACGAGCTGCGAGAAGGAGGCAGGCTGCCCCGCGCGGGACAGCGCGTCCGCCCGGCGCAGGATCGTGCCGATGCCGCCGACCTTCAGCGCCGCCCAGAGGAGCAGCGCCAGCCCGGTGACGATGAGGAACGGCGCCGAAAGCGTCTCGAGCCACTTGATGCTCTCGGTGCCCGCCCAGACGAAGTACAGGTTGATCAACCAGAAGAGGAAGAAGCTCACGAACTGCGGCAGGCCGTACCCCATGAACCGCCAGCCGTCGCCCAGTCTCTGCCACCCCGGCCACAGGATGCCGAGCAACGCGTTGATCGCGAGACCGCCGATCCACGTCTGGATCCCGAACCACCCGCACGCCACCAGGGAGCGGAGCAGCGATGGGACGTGCGCGCCGCGCGGGCCAAACGCGGCGCGCGCGTAGACGGGGAACGGGATGCCGTAGCGGGTGCCCGCGTGCGCGTTGATCACGAGCGGGACGAAGACGATCGCGTTGCCAAGGACGATCGCGACGAGGCTCTGCCACCACGTCATCCCCGCGTCGATCATGCTCGCCGCCAGCATGTAGGTTGGGATGCACACGCTCATCCCGACCCACAGCGACGCGATGTGCCACACGTTCCAGGTGCGCTGGCCGAGGCTCGTGGGCGCAAGGTCCGCGTTGACGAGCGGGCCGGGTGGGAGGGGCCCCTCGAGCTCGACCAGCGCATTGCGCTTGCTCACGAGCTGTGCAGCGGGATGCCCCGCTTCAGCGGGGAGATGCCGAGTCGCGGCTTGAGCCGCGCCCCCTGGGCGTGGATCATGAAACCTGCGTCGCCCGCTCGACCCCGCGCGCGAGGGCGCGGCGCGTGAGCACGGCTGCGAGCCGGCGGCGGTAGGCCGCGGACGCGTGGATGTCCGACGGCGGGTCGATGTCCCGCGTCGCTGCCATTTCGGCCGTGGCGCGGAGCATCTCGTCGGACGGACTCTCGCCCACGCAGAGCTTCATGGCCTCGGCCGCGAGGACCGGCCCGCCGCCCACGCTCAGCAGCGCGATCCGCGCAGCGCGGCAGCGGCCGCGCTCGTCCAGCGTCACGACGACCGCGGCGCCGACGAGCGCATAGTCGCCGTGACGGCGCGCGACTTCCACGAACGCCGTGCCGCTCCCCGGGGGCAGCGGCGGCAGCGCGATCTCGACCAGCAGCTCGTCCGGCGTGAGCGCCGTGCCGAAGAGCCCCGTGAAGAACGCAGTCGCAGGTATNGTGCGGGCGCCGGACCGGCTCCGTGCCTCGAGCCGCGCGTCGAGCGCGAGCATCACCGCAGGGAGCTCGGCCGCCGGGTCGGCGTGCGCGAGGCTCCCGCCCACGGTGCCCCGGTTTCGGATCTGCGGGTGCGCGATGAAGGGCAGCGCCTCGGCGAGGAGCGGCGCGGCGCGCTGCACGAGGGGGCTCCGCTCCACCACGCGCTGGCGCGCCATCGCCCCGATCCGGAGACCGCCGTCCGCGGGGCGCACGTAGGCGAGCTCCGCCACGCGGTTCAGGTCCACCAGCGCCGCCGGCCGTGCGAGCCGGAAGTTCATCGCCGGGATGAGGCTCTGGCCTCCCGCAAGCGGCCTCGCCTCGCCCGCCCGCGCGGCCATGAGCACCAGCGCCTCGTCCAGCGTCCCCGGGCGGTGGTACTCGAACGGTGCCGGCTTCACGGAGAGCCCCCTCCCGCGAGGCGCGCGCGGAGCTCGTTGTTCAGGGCGTCGAGCGCTTGGCGGGTCATGAGCTTCGCCACCTGGTCCAGGAGCCGCTGCCCCACGCTCGCGATCTTGCCCCCGACCTGAAGCTCGGCCGTGTACCTCATCAGCGTAACCGCGTCCGCGAGCGCCTCGAGCTCGACTCGGGCGCCGCCCCGAGTGAAACCGAGCGTGCCCTTCGAGTCCACTTCCATGGTGTAGCGCTCGGGCGGCACCTTGTCCCTCAGGGACACGGTCACCGCGAACTCGGCGGCGGTCACGGGCCCCACTCCCACCTGCATGAGGCCCTCGTAGCGGTCCTCGCCGGCGCGCACGAGCCGCTTCGCACCCGGCAGGGCCTTCACCAATACGTCGGGGTTCTGCAGCAGCTCCCACACGGTCGCGCGCGGCCCCGCGAACGTGAACGTGCCCTGAACGATCACGTCCGAGCCTGCTCGGCCTGTGCGAGCAGCTCGAACAGCCGGTTCGGGCTGAGCGGGATCTCCGTGATCTCGACGCCATGATCGGCCAGGGCGTCCTCGACGGCCTGCGCGAACGCGGCGCCCGTGGGGATCGCACCGGCCTCCCCCACGCCCTTCGCCCCCACGGGGTTGAGCGGCGACGGGGTCTCGCGGTGAGCCGTCTCGATGTGCGGCACGTCGGTCGCCGTGGGGAGCAGATAATCCATGAAGGAAGCGTTCAAGAGCTGCCCGCCCGTGTCGTACACGAGCTGCTCGTAGAACGCGTTGCCGATGCCATGCGCGACGCCGCCGTGGATCTGCCCGTCCACCAGCATCGGATTGATCACGCGGCCGCAGTCGTGCACCACCACGTAGCGCTTGATCTCCACCAACGCCGTTTCCGGGTCCACTTCGACGAGCAGCGCGTGCACGCCGTTCGCCGTGCTGCCGCGGTCGGGCCCGAAGTACGCCGTGGCTTCGAGCCCCGGCTCCGTCCCCGGGCGCACGGCGCCGCGCAGGGGGTTCGCCTGCAGCGCGAGCTCGCCCAATGGGATGGCCGAATCGGGTGCGCCCCGCACGCGGACGCGCCCGCCTGCGAGCTCGAGATCCTCTCTTGCCGCCTCCAGGTGACGGCTCGCGAGCTCGAGGACCTTCTCCCGCACGGCGAGCGCCGCGGCGTGGCACGCGCTCCCCGCCACCACCGCCCCGCGGCTCGCGAACGTGCCGGTGCCCCAGTGAAACTCACGGGTGTCGCCGGTGATCACGTGCACCTGCTCCACGTCTACGCCGAGCACCTCGGCCACGATTTGGGCAAACACGGTGAAATGCCCCTGGCCCTGCGTCCCGACGCCGGTCGCGACCCGCACGCGGCCGCTCGGCTCCACGGTGACGCGCGCGCCCTCGTAGGGCCCGATCCCCGTCCCCTCGACGTAGCACACCACCCCGATGCCCACGTGGCGCCCCGCGGCGCGGAGCCGGGGCTGCTCGTCGCGCACGAACCCTTTGTAGTCGATGATGCGGAGCGCCTCGTCCAGCGCGGGCTCGTAGTTGCCGCTGTCGTACACGAGCGGCGCCGAGTCCTGAAAGATGATCTCGTGGTTGTGAGGGAACTGCTCGGGCCGGAGCAGGTTGCGCCGGCGGATCTCGACGCGGTCGAGACCGAGCTCCCGGGCCGCGAAGTCGAGCAGCCGCTCGATCACGAAGACGCCGTGCTGGCGGCCCGCGCCGCGGACCGGCGTTACGATGGTCTTGTTGGTGAAGATCGCCGTGAACTCGCTGTAATAGCTGGGGATGTCGTAGGGTCCGAGCAGCGTGCACTGGCTGTTGATCGGCACCGTGAGACCGTAGGGATCGTAGGCGCCCGTGTCGTGCAGAAAGACGTCGCGGACGCCGAGGATCCGCCCGTCCCCTGACACGGCGATCTCCGCGTCGTGGAGCTGGCCCCGCTCCTGCGTCGTGGCGGAGAAGTTCTCTTGTCGGTCCTCGGTCCATTTGACGGGGCGGCCGAGCTTGAGCGCCGCCCACGGCACCAGCACCTCCTCCGGGTAGAACATCATGATCTTCGGCCCGAACCCGCCCCCCACGAACGGAGCGACGACGCGCACCTGCGTCTCGAGCAGGCCGAAGAGGCGGGCGAGGCCGTTTCGGATTGGGATGGGTGCCTGTGTCGTATCCCACACCGTCAGCTCTTCCGCACGCGAATCCCACCGCGCCGCCACCGCGCGGTTCTCGATCGCGGCCGACGCACCCCGGTCGTAGCGGAACCGGCGCGTGATCACCGCGTGCGCCTGGGCGCGGGCGCGCTCGTAGTCTCCTTTCCGCTGCACCACGTGGGCCGCGACGTTCGAGGGGAGGTGGTCGTGCACGAGGGGAGCCCCGGAGACGAGCGCGGCCTCGAGGTCCACCACCGCCGGGAGCGGCTCGGTGTCCACCGTGATGTCCTCCAGCGCGTCTTCGGCGACGTAGCGGCTCTCCGCCACGACCATCGCGATCGGCTCGCCCACATGACGGACCTTATCCTTGGCCAACGGGACCTGGGTGCAAGGGTTGAACACGAGACCAGCGATGGGCGGGGGCGGAACGAGGAGCGGGCCGGGACGCCCGTAATCGCCGAGGTCCGCTGCGCCGTACACTCCGACCACCCCGGGCCGGCGGCGGGCGGCCGTGAGATCGACGTCCTTCAGGCGGGCGTGCGCGTGCTGGCTCCGCAGGAAGGCGACGTGCAGCATTCCCTCGACCTGAACGTCGTCGACGAAGAGCGCGCGGCCGGTGAGGAGCCGCGCGTCCTCGTTGCGGCGGATCGGCTTACCGATGAGGCGATGCGTCACACGCGAGCCTCACGGCCGCCACGATGTTCTGGTAGCCGGTGCAGCGGCAGAGATTGCCCGAGAGCGCCTCGCGGATCTCCCGCTCGTTCGGGGAAGCATGGTCCCGG
>QHVD01000125.1 GCA_003222235.1 Gemmatimonadota bacterium
GTCCGTCCCTCTGCTCCCCCAGACACCATAAAGAACCTGCGGCGTGCCGCTCGGCTGGACCGTCCAGCTCGTCCCGTCGTAGTGCAAGATCGTGCCGCCAGTGCCCACGGCGAATACATCCTTCCGCCCGCTCCCCCAGACGCCATAGAGGACCTGCGTCGTGCCGCTCGGCTGCGCCGTCCAGCTCGTCCCGTCGTAATGCCAAATGCTCCCATCATCGCCGACGGCGAACACATCGTTGCCAGTGGCCCCCCAAACTGCCCAATAAGTCCCGGTGCCGACTTGACGGCTCCACCGCAGCACCGTGTGCTCCTGGGGCGACGCCGCATCCACCAGCACCTGGAACGCGAACGTGGTCACGGTATTTGGCACGGTCCACTGCCACGTCCGCGCCGCCGAGACCTGCGCCGTCTGCAGGATCTCGTTGTAGAGGAAGAACGGTTGGTTCGTCCCGGTGAATATCCCGACCCCGTCGGGATTCGCCACGCTCACCGTGCCCGTCCCCAACACGACGCTCGGCCCGGAGGAGAAGAACACCTTCACCCCCGTCACCGTGCTGCCGTCCGCCGTCCCCAGGGGCACCGCGGTGAGATTCTGCACCGTCACATCGGCCTGGAACGTGCTCGTCCCGGCGTTGTAGCTCACCGCGCTCGAGCGGAGCGCGACGTAGATCCCCTGGCCGCCGAGCACCAGATCGGCCGAGAGCCTCCCGGTGCCCGCGCTCACGCCCGGCGCGGTGCAGCTCAACGTCTGCGCCCGCACATCCGCCGCGCAGGTGAGCAGGCGGCCCACCATCCCCGGGGAAAGGCTGGGCCCGCTCGGGAGGCTCCGGTCGCTACACGCTGTCGTGAACGCCACGAGAGCGAGCAGTCCAGCGCGACGCCCGACGGCGAACTGGTGGCGCACCATGGGTCAAGACCTCCCGTGCTCGTTAGAACACCGTGCTCTCGCCGCCGCCCGTGCCGCCACGATCACGTGATCAGCCCGTGCGCGCGCAGGTCGTCCAGCGTGCGCTCGGTCTCCGCTTGCGCCGTCGCCCGGTCCACCTCGAACTCCCGCACCAGGGCGTCCACGATCGCGTGGGAGTCGAGCAAGTCTTGGACTCCTTTCCAAATCATCGCTCCTGTCGCGTTCAGGCGATAGTAGCGTTTGGTTTGGAGGTCCAGCAGCACGGCCTCGCCCTGAAGTTGCGCGGTCAGGACGTCATCGCGGATCCTGCTTGGGGCCTGCTGTGGCATACGCACCTCGGTGTTCAAAGAATGCCCTTCGGATGCGCCGGTGCTCCGGGGCCGAGGTCGATCGCATGCACCGAGTCGGGAGCCGCGGGATCGAGCCAGCAGAGCCGGGGGACGCCGTCGGTCCAGTTAACGTAGACCAACCGTCCGTCCCCGAGCCAGGCGGGCTCGCCGTCGGTGCCGGGCCCGGTGCTCAGCCGGCTGACGCTGCCGTTAGCGACTTCGAGCACATACACGTTCGTCGCCCCGTTGCGCTCGGAGGCGAATGCGATCCGCCCGCCGTCCGCGCTCCACGCCGGCTCCACGTCGGGGGTCGAGTCAACCGTCAGAGGCGAGATCGCCCCCGCACCGGTCAGCAGCTGAAACAGCCCCGCGTTGCCGTACGCGGTGGCCACGAACGCCACCCGGTCTCCCGCGGGCGCCCAGGTCGGACTTACCTCGACGGAGCCCGGGAAGCCGAATCCGGTCGTGGCGCGCGCGGCATTGCCGCCGTCGGCGTCCGCCAACCAGAGCTTGGGCGCTCCGCCGTCGCTCTCCACGTAAGCGAGCCGTCGGCCGTCGGGGGACAGGGCCGGATCCGACTCCTCACCCGCTGCCACCGCGAGGCGGTGGTCGGGGCCCCCTGCAAGCGGCACCGCGTAGAGCGCGCCTCGACCGTCGCGGTAGCTCACGAACACCACCGTGGCGCCGGCGGCCGTGGGCCGCACGTCGTCTGCCGGATCGGTCGTGAGGCGCGCGAGGTCCCCTCCATCCAGCGCCGCCTTGTAGATGTCCCGATTGCCGTCGCGGAGCAGATCGAAAACGATCGTCGGCGGCACCGCGACCTCGAAGCCGAGGCTGCCGGTCGCGCCTGCCTTCGCCGCCGTGAGGACCACTGGAGTAGCCCGCGCCAGCAGCGCGCGACCCGGAGCGGGAAACTGGACGGCGTCGGACGGCTGAGCGGACCACGTCACCGACGTGTCCGGCACGAGGTCCGTCCCGGACCTCGCCTGGACTACGACGACCGACCCGCGCTCCAGGCGACCTACCACAAACACACTCAGGGACCCGGGGGGGCCGGCGGCCTCGCCGCAGGCGCACACAAGCGCTCCCAGGAGAATCGCGCGACCGACCGGCACTCGACACGTACTCCGTCGAACGTCAGACGTCAGCCATCAGACATCAGACGCCAGCGCTGACCTCTGACGTCTGATGTCTGATGTCTGTATCAGCGTATCCCGTGTAGAATCGTCCCGCCGCTCCCGACAGCCCAAACGTCAACGAAGCCGCCGCCGCCGCTGGTCTCGACCGCCTTCAGGTTCGCCGTCGAGCCGCTTGCCATCGCGCTCCACGAGACGCCGTTCCAGTGGAGGATCGTACCGCTCGAGCCGACCGCGAATTGATCCGTCTGCCCGTTCCCATTCGCGCCGAACAGGTCCTCTCCCCCGCTTCTCTGCACGCTCCAACTGACACCGTCGGATGAGTGGACGATCGTCCCACCGGTACCGGCGAGCCAAATGTCGGTCAGCGCGTTCTGGTCGCCGCCCGCGCCCGTACCGGAGTGGATCGAGGCGGTCGTGTTCAGCGTGAGCGGGCTCCAGACCGTACCGTTCCAGTGGAGGCCGGTGCCCCCCTGACCGGCGGCGAACCAGTCGTTCACCCCCGGCCCGCCCGTGAGGAAGAGCGAATCCGTCGTATTGCTCGTCTGCTGGCTCCACGTGGTGCCGTCGGCCGAATAGAGAATCACACCGCCCGCCCCGACCGCGAAGACCGCCGTACTGTTGCTGCCGCCCCCGAGCCGGGAGACCGAAAAGAGCGCACTCGCCACGCCGCTCGACTGGGAAGTCCAGTTACAGCCGCCATCGCCGGAGTACACGATCGTCCCGCCGTCGCCCACGATGTACACGACGCCAGTACAGCCACCGCCGCCACCACCACCGGCATCCACCCCGTAGAGATCGATCCCGCTGAGCGCGAGGTTCGTGTTCACCGCGCTCCAGCTCGTGCCGTCGTAGTGGAGAATGGTCCCGTTGTCTCCCACTGCCCAGCCTGTGGTGGGGTTGCAGCATTGCATCCTGACGCCGTTCAGTGTCTGGTCGGTGGGAGTCTCGCTGACCCACCGCAAGACACTCGCCTCGGCCGGGAGCTTTGTGTCTACCAAGACCTGAAACTCGAACGTAGTAACCGTGTTGTCCACGTCGAATCGCCACAGCTGAGAGCTCGAGGTAGCACCCGGCGCCAGCAGCCCGCTGTACTGCCAATAGGGCTGGTTCGTGCCCGTGAATGTTCCGCAGCAAGTGGCGTTCCCGACGGCGGTGACCGTACCGGACCCGCCGGTCACCGTGGGACCTGAATGAACGAAGACCTTGACCCCGCCGGCGTCCGGAGTGGTTCCGTCGGTCGTGGCCATGGGCTGCGCCGTGTGGTTCTGCACGGTGACGTTCGTGGTGAACGCTTGCGTCCCGTCATACGCCGTCCCGGTCGAGGCCAGCGTCACATACGTCCCCTGGGGGCCTCCCACGATCTCGTCGAAGTTCATCCCCGGCGCGGCTTGCGACTGCGACGACCCGCACGAAAGGGTTCTGGTGCTCACGGTTGCCTGGCAGGTGATCGCGGCCGTGAAGCCGCCGCCCGGCACCGTCGCCGGCGCGGTCGCCTCGCGATCCGTGCACGCCACGGCGAACGTACTCGGCAAGGTCACGGCCAGAATCAATTGCAGTGTGCGATTCATCGGGCACCTCGGAGGGATGGGCGAACGAATCGAGTAATGGTTGGCGCGAACGACGCTTGATGCCACGGGCTCGCGGGATAAGCCTTGAGCCATTCGAGCTTCCCGGACGCACGGGCGCACCGGATGCAGGGGAGCGTATCGAACACGCCACCACTGCCCCCCGCGGGCGGCCGCTGGGCCGCGCGCAGCGCCCGCAGCCGGCCGACGTAGCTCCGGTGCGCGTCGGCCAGCGACTCGACGT
>QHVD01000126.1:0-414 GCA_003222235.1 Gemmatimonadota bacterium
AAGCTTGGTCCTGAGCTCGGGCTGGCCGACCAGCAGGATCTGAAGGAGCTTTGCGGTGGGCGTCTCGAAGTTCGAGAGTAGCCGGATCTGTTCGAGCGTTTCCAGCGTGAGGTTCTGTGCCTCGTCGAGGATCAGGATCGTTCGTTGGCCGGCGCGGTGACGCTCGATCAAGAAGTTGTTGAGGGCGACGAGGCGCTGAGCCGGCGAGTCTCCCGCCTTGGCGATGCCGAAATCCTCGAGGATGTACTCGAGCAGTCCGTCGAACGACAGCGTCGAGTTGAAGACGAACGCGGCGGCCGTAGCGCCATCGAGTCGGCTCAGAAGGGTTCGAAGCAGTGTTGTCTTCCCCGTACCGACCTCTCCGGTCAGCAGAACGAACCCCACGTCGTTCTGGACTCCGTACGTGAGCTGCGC
>QHVD01000126.1:440-4922 GCA_003222235.1 Gemmatimonadota bacterium
GAGAAATTTCGGATCGGGCGTTGCACTGAAGGGCTTCTCGCGGAGTCCGTAGAAGTCGAGGTACATCGCCGGTTTTACGAGCTCCCGCGCGAGAGCAGCCAGACCAGCTGCTCGTTACCGTGCGCGACGAAATAGGAGGTGCCGACGAGAGCGATGAGCCCCGCAGTCGCCGCGAGGGCGGCGAGGCGGAAGCGCAGACGTCGGCGGTCCACGTCGACCTCAGCGACGATTTTAGGAATGCTCACCAGCACGGGGAAGCGGCTGAAGCTTCGAAGGTCATCGACCGAGTGGAAGGAGGTATCCAGCTGCTCAGCCAGGACGACGGCGCCGGCGGCGAGCCCGAGCGACAGCATCACGCCCATCAGGATGAAACGCACGCGTCGAGCCACCGGCTCTCGAGCGGGGACGGCAGGATCGAGGATCCGAAACTGCTCGCCCTTCTGGCGCTGCTCCATGCTCTCGGCGATCTGGGCCTCCCCATAGCGCTTCAACAGCGACTGGTAGAGCTCTCTGGTGCTCTCGTAATCCCGCGAAAACTCCTTGAACTCCTGCTCTCGCCGCGGGACGTTGTCGATACGGGCCTGGTAGGTGGCGATCGCCGCGCGAAGATGCTTTTCCTCTCCCTTGAGGATCCTGGTCTCCGCGTCGATCTCGCTCAGCGCCTCCTGCAACCGGCGGGCGTATGGCGTCGCCGGCTCGGGCTGCGCCGGTTTGCCCTCGGCTTTGGCCTCGTCCAGCTGCTGCTCGAGGGCGGCGATCTCTGCCCTGAGCACGACGACATCCGGATACTTTTCGCTGAACTGGGCCCGGAGTTCCCCCATCTGCTGCTTGAGCCGGACCAGTCGCGTTTGGGGTTCTTCTGGTCCGCCACCCAAGGCGCCGGCTTCCGCCTGTTGGCTGGCCAGCGCGGCTCGTCGCTCCATGGCACGCGTCTGGTTATCGCTATTGAGGCGAAGCTGTAAGTGGAGCCGGTCCAACGTGGTCAGGTTCGTTTCCATCTGCTGAGGGAGCTCGCCGAGGTAGCGCCGCTTGAACTCGCTGACCTGACGCTCTAGCTCGTCCAGCCGCTTCTTCGTCTCCTCGAGCTGGACTTTGAGGAACTCTGCCGTGCCGGTCGCCTGACGCTCGCGGACCTTGAGGTTTTCCTCGATATAGAAGGAGGCGAGGGTGTTCGTGACCTGGGCGACGGTCTGAGGGTCGCTGCCAACGTATTTGATCGCGAAGGCGACGGTGGCCTCGCGTTGACCGCGCGCCTCCACGGCCTTGAGCTCGAGCTTGATGTCGCCGCGCATCCGCTCGATGACCTCCTCGGCAGAAACCCGCTTGCGGAAATCCGGATAGAGTCCAAACCGAGTGATCAATGCGTCGAGTCGCGAGCGGCTCAGGATTTCCTGGCTGATCGTGTGGAGACGTGTTTCGAGCGCGCTCGTGACGGTCGGCTGGACAAAGCTCTCCGGAACCTGTTGACGGTCCACGAGCACCGTGGCCGTGGCTTGATAGATGTTAGGAAGCGCCATGCCAAGGCTCATGGCCACCGCAAACGGTGCAGCAAACGTGAGGATCGCCAGCCACTTCCGGCGGCTCCAGACCGCCAGGGCCAGCTCCACTCCCGCGCCCTTCCGGGCCGCCTGCTCGGGCATAGATCAGGGCCTCTTCAGTCGCGACCGCTTACGGCACCAGGATGATGTCGCCGTTCTGGAGGTAGAAGTTCTCGTGCTCGCCTCCAGCCGCGATCACCTTGTTGTAGTTGAACGGGATCCGCGTCATGGCCTTGCCATTGGGGCGCAGGATGACGATGCGCGAGCGAGTGGCGAACTGGTTGAGTCCCCCGGCCAGGGCGAGCACGTCCAGCACCGTGGTCCAGCTCTTGAGCTCGTAGCGCGCGGGGCGGGCGACCTCGCCGATCACCGAGACCTTGAAGCTCCGAACGTCCGTCAGAATGACCGAAACTTCAGGCGCCGGCATGTACTCGGTCAGTTTCTTTATCAGGAGGTCCCGAAGCTCCATCGGGGTCAGGCCCGCGGCCTTCATGTCGTTCAGCAGGGGGAGTGAGATCATGCCGTCGGGCCGCACGGGGACGATCCGGCTCATCGCGTCGTTCTTCCACACGACGATCTGGAGCGCGTCTTCCGGCCCGATCCGGTACTCGTCGAGCTGCGGCGCTGCGTGGCCATTGGACGGAGCCTGGTCCTGAGCTCGGGCCTGGTCCTGGGCCCGGGCCGGCCCCGGGATGATCACGGCCGCGAAGAACGCGACGGCGCAGGCGAGTCTGATGCTCATAGGGTCCATCCTCCGGGGTGCGCGCCCGGTCCCGCAGTGGTCGGTGAGGAAGACGGGTGGTGTTCCAGGCCGACTCGCTTGATCTTGTAGAGCAGGGCCCGGTAGCTGATCTTCAGCGCCTTCGCCGCCCGCACCCGGTTCCAGCCGGTTTTTTCCAGCACGCTGGAAATCACCTCGCGCTCGGCCGCCAACGACGCCTTGCGCGAAATATCTTTCAATGAGATGTCGGGGGACGGCGGCGCCTTCGAAGGGCCGTTGGCGGTGGGTACGACGCTGGCGTGGGAGCGGGGAGTCCTGGCGAGCAGCGGATCGCGCAGAACGATCATGCGCTTGATCAGGTTCTCCAGCTCCCGAACGTTGCCGGGATATCGCTGCTGGGTCAGCCGCTCCATCACCGCGGACGGGATCGAAAATCCCTCGCGCCGGAAGATCTTCGCGTACCGCTGCACGAAGTAGTCAACCAGGACAGGAATTTCCTCGGTGCGCTCACGCAGGGGCGGGACGGCGATCTGGATGACATTGAGGCGGTAGTAAAGATCCTCGCGGAAGCGTCCTTCTGCCACGGCACGCTCAAGGTCCTGGTTGGTCGCCGCGAGGACCCGAACGTCGATCTTCAGCGTCGACTTCCCGCCGACGCGGGAGAAATCGCCGTCCTGGAGCACGTGGAGGAGCTTGGCCTGGAGGGAGGAGTGCAGGTCGCCGATCTCGTCGAGGAAGATCGTGCCGTGATGGGCCGCCTCGAATTTCCCGATCTTGAGCTTGTGAGCCCCGGTGAACGCGCCCCGCTCGTGGCCAAACAGCTCGCTCTCCAGCAGCTCGCGCGGGACGGCCGCGCAGTTCACCTTGACGAAGGGACTCGCGCGGCGTGTCGATAAATAATGGATGGCGCGGGCGACGACCTCTTTGCCCGTGCCGGTTTCCCCGGTGATCAGCACGGTCACGTCGACGCCGGCCGCCTCGCCGATGATGTCGCGAACCTCGCGCATGCTGGGGCTCTGCCAGAGCTCGATCTCCTTGTTGATCGCCGCCGGTGGCCCCCCCTGGACCTGCCCAGCGGCCCGCTCCGGGGTGACGAGGATGTCGGCGATAACCCGGTCGAGGTCGCCATACGCCAGTGGCGTGTCGAGGACGGCATCGACGGCGAGTAGCGATGAATCGAGTTCGTGGCGGCCGTTGGTCCCGCGACTGAACCCGATGACTGGGCCCGGATCGCCGCCCTGGAGCTTCAGGCGCTGGACCACCTCCGCGGCATCGTGGCCATTCAGATCGAGGTCGAGGAGCGTGAAGCGGAAGCTGCGGTGGGCGAGAGATTCGAGGGCTTCACCGACGGAGGTTGCCAGGACGGAGGCGTACCCTCGCATGCGGAGAAAGGCGAGCAGATGGCTCTGCATCCCTGCGCCGCCTTCGACAACCAGAACACTCTGATCTTCCACGCCGTCGGCCCCCCCTACGAGCAGCGTGCGCTAGCGCAAACCGCGTGCCACAGCAGGAGCGGCGACGAAGCCGATGCATATGTGACCGATCTTGCATTGAAAGGGATTGGACGAACGCCGAGGACCTGCGCAGCAATACCAAACCAGGTCACGCCTTCAGGTGGGTAACGCGGGACCCACTATGAAGGGTGCGTTCAGGGCGTGGAGCTAAAGGTGGGGCGAGGGCGGTGGCCTCAGCTGACACTCCGAGATCTTGTTGAGCAGGGTCTTGTAGCTGACCTTGAGGATGCGGGCGGCTTCCGCGCGGTTCCACTGCACGCGTTCGAGGACTTCCGCCAGGGCCTTGCGCTCGGCCGCCTGGGCCCCCTGTCGGGCAATGTCCCGCAAGCTCTCGGCGCTGAGCGATGTGGAGTGCGGGACGGCCGGGCCGATGTGCTGACGGCGCGCCACGAGGGTCCCGACCACCTGCTCGCCATCCTCCAGCACGACGATTCTCCGCATCATGTTTTCGAGCTCGCGGACGTTGCCTCGCCAGGAATATTCCAGGAGCCTCGCGGTGGTCTCCGCCGAGAGCTGCTTGTTTTTCCGGTACTGCTCGTTGAACTTCGCGAGGAAACGCGCCGCGAGGACGAGGATCTCCTCCTTGCGGTCTCGTAACGGAGGGATGCGAATCTCCACCACGTTGAGACGGTAGTAGAGATCTTCCCGGAAGTCACCGCGGGTGAGCGCGTGCTCGAGATCCCGATTCGTCGCCGCCACGACTCGAATG